>CAYZUR010000086.1:0-7103 GCA_964481535.1 uncultured Spirochaetaceae bacterium
ACTCGTCCTGTCGTAGAAGCTGGTGAAAATCTAGGATTCCTTCCAGGTGACCTCCATCAAAAACTCGGACCCTACCTCACACCCATTTATGATGCAATGGAATACTTAATTACACCATCAGTTATTACACGTCTTGAAGAGAGTGGTAGTATTGAAAGTGCCCCGTTAGCCTATATGAGAGGGAGATCATTCAATAATGCAGTTGTTTTATTAGATGAAGGACAAAATACTACAATTGAACAAATGAAAATGTTTCTTACTCGCCTAAGTGATAGTTCAACAGCAATTGTGACGGGGGATATCACACAGATAGATTTACCAAAGGCTAACCGTTCAGGTCTTGTACATGCCGCTCGTATCCTTCATAATGTTCCAGGTATTGGGTTTGTTGAATTTACATCTAGAGATGTAATTAGGTCATCTCTTGTACAAAGGATTATTAACGCATATGAAAGTGAATTCACCAGAGAAACGTAAAAATAAAGAGATAATTTCTTTATTTTCAGTTTCTCTGTTAGTTCTTAGCCTTATTGCAATTGCTGTTGCAGTAATAGCACCATCCCTTTTCTATCTCAATTCAAAAACTCTCATGAATGATATTAATGCAAAGTTTATAGAGGGACAGATAGCTGATAAAGATGTTATTGCAAGTCAGTCTTTCTATTATATTGATGAAAAAGAGACACGTCTTGCTCAGCAAATGGCATACAGTAAAACGCCTCCTGTATTTACTACATCCTTAATCGATTCAAAAAAATCTTTTAATAGGTTAAAGAAGGAACTTACTACAGCATTATCATCTTCTTCGTTTAGCAATGAACAAAAAGATCTCATTTTTCTTTATGCTGAAGACATTACTAATGAAATTATCACAGAAGGAATATTTGATTCCAAAGAGGTGAAGAAAGTTCAAAAAGAGGGCTATTCTTCAATTAAAGTTCGTCGACCTACAGGATATACTGATGATTGGTCTATGAGTATTAAAGATATTTCTACGCTATTAACTGATGTAAGTGTGGGCACTACAGCAAGAAGACTTGTTGATATATTAGACCCTGAACTTAATCAAGAAATAAAACAGGTAATCATCTCCGTTATAGAGAAATCTCTCACTCCGACTATCTCACTTCATCCTTCCCTTAGTGCAAGTGACAGAGAAGATGCTAAAGGAGAAGTAACACCGATAATGATTCGGGTAGAAGAGGGACAATACATTATTAAGAAGAATTTTGTAATACAAGATGAGCAGATAAAAACACTAAAAGCATTGCGTCTTGCCTCTGTTCAGTATAGTCCATTACAAATTGTCGGGCGTGTTCTTTATGCCCTTGTTATTATTGTCTCCTCGGTATATGCCATTCACTTGATGCTTTTGCATTCTAAAAGAAAACACCAGATTCTTGTTATCTATCTTAATGGCCTCATTTTTACGCAGATCTTTACATTCTTAATCCTATATCTTTTTTCAGGAAAAGGATTCCCATGGTTAGATCCATTCCTTCCTGTGTTTGTCCTCCCTTTGTTACTCTCATTAATGACCAATAAAAAGCGCTTGGGGATGGTAAGTGCCATTTCTATTGCATCGTTAATGACGCTCTATTCATTGAGTACTGTCACCACGTTCTTTTTTATTATTTTTATATCCTTTATAAGTCTGTTTTTTATCAAATATGTCTCAAAAAGAATCGACATGATTTATCAATGGTTTTTAACACTTCTTTATGGGATATTTGTTGTTCTCGTTAATTCCCTTATGATGGATTATTCTTTCACTACTATGATATTTTCAATTGCAATTTTGACCTCTAATATCACATTAAGTTATATCTTTGTTGCTTTTTTCCTACCTATATTAGAAATTTCATTAAATATTCCAACACCGTTTAGACTTCGAGAACTCTCTGATACCCACACAAAAGGGTTGGTAAAACTTGCAAAAGTTGCAAATGGTACCTACAATCATTCTCTCTCAGTAGCAGATTTAGCGAGCAGTGCTGCAAAAGCAATTGGAGCCGATGCATTACTTACTTATGTTGGCGCATTGTACCATGATATGGGAAAGCAAGAGAATCCTGAATATTTCATTGAAAACCAAATTGGTGATAATAAACATAAAGAAATAAAAGCCTCTTTATCGGTTGCTATTATTAAAAGTCATGTAAAGATAGGCGTAGAAAAAGGAAAGATAGATAAACTCCCCCTTGAAGTACTCGCTATTATTAATGAACATCATGGAAATGATATTATTGCGATTTTTTTAAAAGACGCCCAAGAGAAAGCAGCAGCCACTGGTACTCGTATTCAAGTTGGAGAACATGATTATTCATATAATAATAACATTCCACAAACTCCAGAATCTGCTATCGTGATGTTAGCAGATAGTGTTGAGGCGGCCTCAAGATCTATTACTAAACCAACTCCAGCTAAGTATGAAAAGATGATACACTCTATCGTAATGGGAAAGATTGAGAGAAAACAACTTACATCCTCTCACCTCACGCTGAATGACTTAGATGATATTTCTAAAGTATTTATACAAACTTTAGTGGGAAAAAATCATGTCAGAATTAAATATCCCAACAATAAAGAGGTATAGGATGGAATCATTGTATATAGAGTATGATAGTGATGAATATGAGCAGCTATTTGACATAGACAAAGTAGATGCTATTACAACACTCGCTACTACATTAATTAAATCAAAGATGGGTGAACTATCTATCTCTTTTGTTTCTAGCAAAAGAATGAAATCATTAAATAAAGAATTTCGAAATAAAGAAGAAAGTACAGATATACTCTCATTTGTTAATGAGGATGATGGCTTTTTCTCTATTGAAGAAGAACCTATATTAGGAGATATTGTAATTTCTCTTGAAGATATGCTCCAAAACTGCGAATATTTTGGGGCACAAAAAGATAATGAACTTATAAGACTTATCGTGCATGGATTGCTACATCTTAATGGGCATGATCACGCATCTAATGAGATAAGCGAACCAATGCTACAACTACAAGAGGAAATTGTGAAGAACATAGAAAAGGAGTTAGGTCAGTGAAACTTATTGACAAATTTGTCTCTCTCTTTAATAAACAGAACAAGAACAGAGGAATTGAAGAGACTATCATGAAAACAGAAAAGAGAGACATGATTGAGGGAATTGAAGAATTAGAGCAAACAAGTGTTAAAGAAGTAATGGTTCCACGCATCGATGTAAGTTTTATTAGTGATACAGCTACAAATGAAGAATTATTAGCGACAATAACAGAAGAGGGGTATTCTCGCTATCCAGTCTACTTTGAAACGATAGATAATGTTGTTGGCATTTTATATGTAAAAGATATTGTAAGCATAATCCCTACCAAACCTCTTGAGATAAGAAAATGTATGCGTAAACCATATTTTGTCCCCGATACCAAACGGCTTGATGAACTTTTAAGAGAATTTAAGAAAAGAAGAGTTCATATTGCTGTTGCTATTGATGAATATGGAGGGGTTTCTGGTATTGTTACTATGGAAGATATTTTAGAAGTAATCATTGGCGATATCCAAGATGAATTTGATGATGATGAAGATGATGACATCATTGAGATGGGTGAAGGCATTTTTCTTTGTGATGCAAGAACAAGCATTGATGAAGTGAATGAGAGGTTGTTCCTTAATATTCCAGATATTGATGCTGAAACAATAGGGGGATTTGTGTTTGAACAATTTGGGCGAATTCCTATGTCTCAAGAAAAGGTTACCTTTGATTCAATTGATTTTATTGTCCAAGAAATAGAGGGACATAAGATCAATAGTGTGAAAATTGTTACTAAAAGAGCCTAGTTCGTTGACTCAAGCTCTCTATTTTTATTATACTAGGTATGATATATACCTATTTTATGGAGGAAATTTTTAATGAAAATTGCAATTAACGGCTTTGGACGAATTGGCAGAAATGTTTTCAAAATTGCTTTTGAAGACAAAGACATCGAAGTGGTGGCGATCAACGATCTTACAGATCCTAAAACATTGGCAAACCTACTCAAGTATGACTCAACATACGGTGTGTACGACAAAAGTGTTGTAGCGAAAGATGATGCAATCGTTGTAGATGGCAAAGAAATCAAAATCTATGCTGTACGGAACCCTGCAGAACTCCCTTGGAAAGAACTTAAGGTAGATATTGCTATTGAATCTACTGGTGTGTTCTCCGTTGCAGAAGGACCAAAGGGTGGATACAAAGATCATATCAAAGCTGGAGCTAAAAAGGTAATTCTTACAGTTCCTGCAAAAGATAAGATTGACCAAACAATTGTATGTGGTGTAAACGATGATGAACTCGACTTAAGTCTTCTCGCATATTCAAATGCTTCATGTACTACTAACTGTTTAGCACCAATTGCAAAAGTCCTTAACGATACTTTTGGTATCGATCGTGGCCTTATGACTACAATTCATGCTTATACTAACGACCAAGTTGTATTAGATATGCCACACAAAGACCTAAGAAGAGGGAGATCAGCTGCCCTTTCAGTCATTCCTACCACAACAGGTGCAGCTCGTGCTGTAGCTGAAGTAATTCCTGCTCTTAAAGGGAAACTCAATGGTGGTGCAATGCGTGTTCCTACCCCTACAGGTTCTATTGTAGACCTTACTGTATTGTTAGAGAAAGATTGTGAAATTGCAGACATCAACGCTGCTATGAAAGCTGCTGCAGATGGCCCAATGAAAGGATATCTCCAATACACAGAAGATCCACTTGTATCATCAGATGTAAGAGGAAACTCTCACTCATCTATCTTTGATTCAGAATTAACCATGAAAATGGGACCAAAATTCTTCAAAATCATGTCTTGGTATGATAATGAAATGGGTTACTCAAACCGTGTTGTAGACTTAGCAAAGAAATTAATGGCATAAGTATAATACTGTTATGTATCAATGCGCACCTAATATAAAGGTGCGCATTAGATATAATGTAGGAGTTACAATGAAATTACAAACAATTGAACACATGGATTTAACCAATAAGAGAGTTCTTATTAGAGTTGACTTCAACGTTCCTCTTCAAGATGGCAAAGTAAGTGATGATACAAGAATCAAAAGTGCATTACCAACTATTCACTATATTCTCAAACAAAAAGGAACCTCTGTAGTTGTAATGAGCCACTTTGGCAGACCTAAAGGGACTAAAAATATAGAATTTAGCATGGCTCCTATCGCATCACGTTTCAGTGAACTTTTAGGTCGTGATGTAATAGTAGCTAATGATGTAATTGGCGATGATGTTGAATCTCAAGTGAAAGCCTTGAAACCTGGAGAAATCTTATTATTAGAAAATGTCCGTTTTTATAAAGAAGAAGAGAAAAATGATCCAGGCTTTGCTAAACAATTAGCTTCTTACGGGGATGTCTATATTAACGATGCTTTTGGAACAGCACATAGAGCTCATGCTTCAACTGAAGGAGTTGCCCATTTTCTTCCTTCTGCTGCAGGATTCTTAATTGAAAAAGAGGTAAAATTCTTTGCTCCACTGTTAGAAAATCCAGATAAACCTTTTGTAGCCATTATTGGAGGATCTAAAGTATCTTCTAAAATTGGTGTTTTAGAATCATTACTTAACACATGTAGTGCAATTGTTATCGCCGGTGGTATGGCCTATACCTTCTTAAAAGTACAAGGACACGCAATTGGTAAATCTCTCTTAGAAGAAGAATATCTTGAAGTTGCTTCATCATTCTTAGCAAAAGCTAAAGAAAAGGGTGTAGAAGTTATACTTCCCTTAGACCATGTAGGGGCCGAAACATTTAGTGAGAAAGCCTCTCCCGTTTCTATTGATTCTGTAGAAATTCCAGAAGATCTTATTGGAATGGATGTAGGACCTAAGACCCTTAAAAAAATAGATGAAGTACTTAAAACTGCGGCTTCTATTGTATGGAATGGTCCAATGGGCGTATTTGAATTTGATGCATTTGCTAACGGAACAAAAGAAGTTGCAGCAATGGTTGCTTCCTGTAAAGGAGTTACTGTTGTCGGTGGCGGAGATAGTGTTGCAGCGGTAAACAAATTTGGTTTTGCAGATAAAATAGACCATGTATCAACAGGTGGTGGGGCTTCCTTAGAATTTTTAGAAGGAAAAGAGTTGCCTGGTATTAAAGCTTTGGAGAAATAAAAATATGAGAAAAGTATGTATCGCAGGAAACTGGAAAATGAATATGAGTCCGTCCGAAGGGGCCGCTTTTGCAACTGAATTAAAAAATTCATTAACTCACTCAGATAGTAATGTAACTGTGGTTGTTGCACCTCCTTTTATTACGATCCCTTCTGTAGTTGCTGCAGTGAAAGGAAGTAATATATTTGTAGCATCTCAAAACATGAGCGATCAAGAAAAGGGAGCTTTTACTGGTGAAATTTCTCCAGACATGCTTCTCGATGCTGGAGTTACCTATGTAATTTTGGGTCACAGTGAGCGCAGAGCTATTTATAACGAAAATGATGCTTTTATTAATAGAAAAGTCCATCTTGCCCTTAAAAAGGGACTCAAAGTTATCCTCTGTGTAGGAGAGACCTTAGAAGAGAGAGAAGGTGGTCATCTTGAAACTGTCCTTGAAAGACAAGTAGTAGAGGGATTAAAAGATGTAAGTGAAAATTCTATGAAAGATATTATCATAGCTTACGAACCTGTTTGGGCAATTGGAACTGGTAAAACTGCTACAGGCGATGATGCAAATAATGCTCACGCTTTCATTCGTTCACTTGTAAAGAAGGTTATGAATGAAACTGTTGCCAATTCGCTCATAATACAGTATGGTGGTTCAGTAAAAGCATCAAATGTTGCATCCCTTATGGCGATGGAACACATTGATGGAGCGCTTGTGGGTGGAGCTTCTCTTTCAGTAGATCAATTTAAACCCATCGTGCAATACAACGATTAATTGGAGATAACTATGGGTGTAATTGGAATTATTCTGCTAGTAGTATTTATTATTGCGAGTATCTTACTCGTACTCTTGGTTGCTATTCAAAGTGAAGGTGGCTCAGGTTTGGGTGGTGTGTTTGGAGGTGGATCTGATTCTACTTTCGGAGCACAGTCAAACAAAGTTCTCACTAAAATTACTGC
>CAYZUR010000087.1:0-7093 GCA_964481535.1 uncultured Spirochaetaceae bacterium
CCCTGAAACTGCTATTTCAGCATCATTTTTGATAGTTTTAGCTTATTTTAGTTAAACATGTTACAACTTGGGACGGAATTTGGGTATACAAGAGAGCCTATGAAGAGGTTTATGAGGGAGATTTTATGCATGTTGATTATTGAATGAAGGGCATAGATTGCGATTAGGATAAGGCTTCAGGAGGCAAGGTATGCCTCCTTATTGAGATTCCCTAAGACATGAGCAGTAGCTCATGTTTAATATGAATCTTATTTCACGTTACAGAATTGAGCTTTTCTACTCTTTTGTGGCTTGTTTAATAAAATCGAGAGATTTTTGGAATTCTTTGATAAAATCACCTAAATCTTCTTGATACACGAGAATAGATTGACGAATAAATCTTCCTTCTCCACCTTCGGTCCCCTTGCTTTCAACTATATTTAAGAACATATCTCCATAGACATTTTCTTTTACATTAAAAAAGTAGGTTCTATCTGCTGTACTTAATTTTGTTGAGAATACTTCACCTCTAACACCCATATTACACCTCGTTCGTTATAATTTTTTTAGATAGTTTATGGTACAATGTATGAAAAGAATAATCTATAGATAGGAGAATATCCTAGTGTGGTGTATAATCGTGTATCCTAGTGTGGTGTATAATCGTTGAGTTATACGCAATTACTCGATATACTATAGAGACTATGGATACTCAACAATTAACATTTGAACAATTACAAGAAAAATTCCCCACAGCTCCCAATTATCTCGTAACAATGTTTTTATTGGAGAGAGAGTATGGGAAAGTTACTAATTCTCAACTTGCTAAAAAATTAGAAGTTTCTAAGCCAGCAGTAAATCAAGCAATTAAGAGATTAACTCTATTAGATCTTGCAAGCCAAGATACCTACAAGAACATTAGACTCACCGACTTAGGGCGTCTATATGGGACTAAAGTGTTAAAGAAACATTATCTCGCTGAATATATGCTGATTAAAAGAATGAATTACCCATGGGAAAAATCTGATAATGAAGCTCAAAAACTTCAACAAACCATTAGTGATGAATTCACTGACTACCTATTTGATTTCTTTGGACACCCTGAGTGTTGTCCACATGGCAATCCATTTCCCGGATCAAAAAATGAACAAGAGCTCATCACAGCTCCCCGTCTCACTAAAGCCCCAATTAATACAAATCTTAAATTAATACGTATCACTGAAGAAGGAGAAGCTGTAGCAGGACTTCTAAAGTTCTGCAACATGCACAATCTGTATCCAGCGACTTCTTTTAAGGTAAATACATTTTTAGATGATGATAGTATGGAAATTGAAGTGAATGAAACTATTATTAAAATTCCGATTGAATTTGCCCGTTACCTTTGCTATAAAGAAGTATGATGCACCATTCATGAGTGCATCACACTAAAAAAATCATTACAACATCTATTTATTATGAGAAGAACTCTCACATGATCCACTTACTGGGCAGCCACTGCATCCACTGCAGACAACTCCTTTCTTTTTATCTCTTACTATTTTCACAATACTTAACGTAAGGATAAGGGCGATTACACTGATAACAATAACATTTGCCATTATTTATACTCCTGATTCTCTCGCATAGGTCGTTGCAATTTGTACTTTTGGTTTTTTAATGAGATAAACAATAAAGCCTATCATTACGAGTACTGCTATTCCTCCACCAACAAATCCAGATCCTACACTTCCTGTAGTGATGAGTGTACCAATTTGATACGTAAGGTATGCTAATACATAGCCTGTTCCCATTTGGTATCCAATAGCACCCCATAACCACTTCTTCGATTCCATCTCAACGTTCATTGCACCAATTGCTGCAAAACACGGAATGGTGAAAAGGTTAAATACTAAATATGAGAGAGCTGCAACAGCTCCAATTCCAAACACTGCCATGACACTATTTCCATCACCGCTAAGGGCAAGCTCATCGACGTTGATGAAGTTAGTAATAGCAAATGTAACAGCGAGTGTTCCAACAACGTTCTCTTTTGCAATAAATCCTGTAATTGCAGCAGCAGCGAACTGCCAGATGCCAAACCCAAGTGGGATAAACAAAAATGCGATAGGAGATGCAAGACTTGCGAGAATACTCGTAGAAGGATTACTCTCTCCTACAACTTGGAAGGACCAGTTGAATGTTTGAAGTAATTGAACAACAGCATTACATATTAGAATAATTGTTCCAGCTTTTATAATAAATGCCTTAGCTCTGTTAAACATACTAAGAGTTGCTCTTTTAATACTTGGAAATCTGTATTCAGGAAGTTCCATAATAAAATATGACTGAGAAGAATCACCTGTGATCTTTCTAATAATAAGACCACTAACCAAGACTACTACAATAGCGAGTAAATACATTGATGCACCTACCCAACTTGCTTCATTAAAGAAAATTCCTGCAAAAAGGGCAATAATAGGGAGTTTAGCACCACAAGGCATAAAAGGAGCGAGCATCGCAGTAGTTCTGCGCTGTCTCTCATTCTTAATAGTTCGCGTTGCCATAATGCCTGGAATTGCACACCCGGTGCTCACAATCATTGGAATAATTGATTTTCCAGAAAGTCCAATCTTCTTAAAGAAACGATCCATTACTACAGCAACACGTGCTAGATATCCAATATCTTCTAATAAAGCAAGGGAAAAGAAGAGAACCATAATAAGGGGAAGAAATCCAATAACAGCTCCAACTCCTCCAATAATTCCATCAAGTAACAGGGAGGCAAGAACTGGGTGTACTCTGTCACCTAAAGTACCCTCAACAAAGCCATAAAATGCATCAATCCAGCCAACAAACACGTCGGCTAATATTGGACCTAACCATGCTTGGCTAATAAAGAAGACAAGAAAAATCACTCCAGCAAAGATAGGAATACCTAACCATTTGTGTGCAACTACTCTATCAATATTATCTTGAATTGTTTGTTTAGAAGAACGTATCTTTTTTCTTTCCACATCGAGTACGATATCATTTACTAGTCGGTAGCGGTTTTCATCAACTTTTTCTACTTCTTCTTTATTAGTTGCTGTTTTTGCATATTTAACCGATAGAGAAACTTGTTTTTTTCCAGATGTTCCAACACTATACATTGTTGCAACAAGGGATGCGAGTCCATTGTTCCCATTTTTGGTTGCCGTTGTTAAAATCACTGGGCAATGAAGTCTTTCTGATAGAATAAAGCTATCTATGATTGTCTCTTTCTTCGTATTCAAATCTGACTTGTTTAATGCAACAACTACGGGAATTCCTAATTCAAGCAATTGAGAAGTAAAGAATAATGATCTTGAAAGGTTTGTTGAATCTACGATGTTAAGGATTAGATCGGGTTTTTCATTCATTACAAAATCTTTTGTAATTGACTCTTCATGTGTATATGGAGACATTGAATATGCTCCAGGAAGGTCAACAACTTTCATTACAGTTGAAGAATGATTTAAACTCTTTTTAATCTTTCCTTCTTTCTTCTCAACAGTAACACCTGGCCAGTTACCAACGTGCTCAATTTTTCCTGTAATCGCATTAAAAAGTGTGGTTTTCCCACTGTTAGGGTTCCCCGCTAACGCTATTTTCATAATCGGCTCCTATGCTTGTAGTAGTATTTATGTTGACAAGAGTTACACAACTATTGCTCTAGCAAGTTCTGTGTCGATACTATAGCGTGCATCTTTTATATGGATAATCATATTTGATGCAAGGTGGCTAATAATAGTTACCTGTTCTCCAGGGTAGCAGCCTAGTGTAAATAAAAATTCTTTCATTCCTTGCTCTTTTGCTTGGATCCCTGCAACTTTATATAAGGTATTTCTCTTTCCTTTATCGAGTGTCATGCTTGACTCCTTCATGAATAGACTATAATGATGGTCATAGTTTATCTGCATTAACATTTTTTGTCAATAATTATCTATCTATTATTAAAGAAATATTAAAGAAGTATTGAGTAAACAAAATGGTATAGAAAATCCTTCTTATCGAGCCATAGAGGGCTATTCATTGTAATAGAGATACAATATACATATAATCTAAACAATTTCATTCATTATAAAGTTGTTATAAAAATGTAAATATTTTGCTATTGTTAACTAATGTTTACATAGAACATGATATGGCAAATACTATTTTCTTTATATCATCGTAGGGGGAAAAATGGACTCCCAAAAGCCTAACAACTAGAGAATTTTTATAAAATCAGAAGATATTACAGTTTCATTTCAATGTTTTGTATTTTTCTATTGAATAAGGGTCTTAATCACACATTTTACTATAGAGAGCAAAAAAAAACACTGCAATTTGCAGTGCTCTTATTAAGGTAAGCGTCCGACGGGAATCGAACCCGCCTCTTCAGCTTGGAAGGCTGAGGTAATACCACTATACCACAGACGCAATGTAGGTCATGAATAATCATGACTAACGGTGTTATTTATAACTGAATATTAGAAACAGGTCAAGGCATATAGTTAAATTTCTCTGCATACCCCCTCTTTTTTCTCATTCCTCTTTGCTGTATGATAGGGATACAGAAAATTATAATTGTCATAAAGGAAAATTAATGGATTATCAAAATAAATATATAGATCTCATTTTAGGAGTCTCTCTATCACTACAACAAGGAGAAGCTCTTTCTATTAATACAAGTGAAAGAAATGCCGATTTTGCTCAACTCGTCGCAGCTAAAGCAAGTGAAATCACCCAAATTCCAGTTTCAATCGTCCTCATAGAAGAGGGTGTTGTAAAAGACGTATTTAGTATTACCCCTATAGAGAATGAGTTGATAGCAGAGTCAAGTCAACACAAAGTACTTCTTCGATTAGAAGATGCCTCTATTGTTGAAGAATTCCCTGATGATACACTTGATAATATTGCATCGAACATGCCGCTATTACAAAAAGTTGGAAATCTTGGGCCACCGCAAGCAGATAAAGAAGTTGCTCCTTGGGCAATCGCACCAGTGCCCACCCCCTATTGGGCAAAAAGTGTATTCAACAGCAGCGACCCACTTACTGACATGTGGAAACTCTTTTCTATTCTTTTATATTTGGATGACCCTAAATACCCATTTTCATATACCCAGCACCTTAAAAAGATGAATGACTTGGTAAAAAGAATCATTAATAATGATCACCACAATATTCATATTTCTAATGGTGAATGTGATCTTCACCTAAAAATGGTTTCTCACAGTATCCCTCGTCATAAACTCACTCTAATAAACGGAGCAAGGGCATTTATCCCATCATTATTTGACCATGGTCTCACTATGGTGGTAGATTCTTCTCATACCCATGGAACTGTTCACTCTTCCCGTCCATTCTTATTGTTAGGGCAATGGGTAGAGGAGGCTAAAATAGTCTTTGAAGAGGGAAAAGTTGTCTCATTTGATGCTAAAAAGGGGAAAGAAGCGTTAGAAATAGCTCTAAAAATAGATGAAGGGGCAAACAAAATAGGGCTCGTGAGTTTTACTGAAGAAAAAGACGCCCTTCCATCCTCTATCCACTATTACGGATCTAAAGATATCGATGAATCTATTACAAGTTTCATTATGCTTGGAATGGGGGAATCAAATCATCTAAAGGGATTAGAAACATTTAGTGATGAAAATGAATTGCATAATAAATCAGGATTAAATATAAGTACATTTAGAGGGAGAGTTCCTATCGGAAATGAACTTCTGAATGTAGATATGTATGATAATGATTTAAAGTATCCCATTATTGTTAATGGAAAATTTATTATTTAAAGAAGAGGCAAAAATATGAAAGACATTGAAAGTATGAAAATTGATTATGCTAAAATCATAGTAACAAAAGGGGTAAATATAAAGAAGGGACAATGCTTGGCTATTAAAACACCTGTTGCTACCTACCCTTTTGCCTCTTTAATAGCTAAAGAAGCCTATAAAGTGGGTGCTAAGTTTGTAAAAATTGATATCGATGATTTAACTCTCCTATGTACTAGAATAGAAGAGCAAACAGATGAAGACCTATTATTTATCCCGTCGTTTGAAACATCCGTAGATGATGAGATGATAAAGGATGAGTGGGCCTATATTAGAATAGATAATACTGATGAGCGCCATGTTCTTAAAAATATTGACTCTTCAAAATTAGCAGATTTTTCAAAGAATCTTAACACATTCCATACGAATATGAGAAAAATGAGAATGTCGAGTGAATTAACATGGTGTGTAGTATGTGCTCCATCTGATAATTGGGCAAAACAAGTACTTAATGAAAAATCTGATAGCGATGATTTATGGCGCTTTTTAGCCCCAATTCTTCACCTTGATCAAGAAGACCCTATTTCAGCATTAGAAGAGCACAATAAGGTAATAGAAAACAGAGCAAAAGCTCTTAACGCTATTGAATTACGATCACTTCATTGTAAAAGTGCTAGTACAGATGTAACTATTGGATTAAGCCAATACCATCGCTTTGAAGGTGGTGGAGAAAATACAACCAAAGGTCTCCCATTCTACCCTAATATTCCAACAGAAGAAGTATTCACAACTCCCCTTAAAACAGGAGTAAACGGTGTCATTACGACTACAAAGCCTGTGAGCCTGCTCGATAGCTTAGTAAAAGGTGCAAGGGTGGTGTTTAAAGATGGACGCGTGGTAGAAGCATCTGCTGAAGTGGGTAATGATGTGTTACAGCAATACCTAAAAATAGATGAAGGGGCTTCCTTTATGGGTGAAATTGCCCTTGTTGATCAAACGAGCCCTATTGCTATGGCAGATACAATATTCCACTCAATTTTATACGATGAAAATGCATCATGTCACTTTGCCCTCGGTGCTGGCTACCCTACATGCTTACTATTACCTCAAGGGATCAGCCTTATTGAAGCTGGATGCAACCAATCAATTGTCCACACAGACTTCATGTTTGGCTCAAACGATATGAGTATAATTGGAACAGACAGAGAGGGAAAAGAACATAGTATTATGATTGACGGTACATTTACTTCTCGTTTTGAATAAACGTATCCATGATGATTCTTAACCCATCTAACGTGTGTTGAGGTTTAATAGCATCAACATGATGTAACAGGGGGGCTACAGTTTGTGAGAGTCCTCCTG
>CAYZUR010000088.1:0-7077 GCA_964481535.1 uncultured Spirochaetaceae bacterium
TCAAAATAAAGCTTCTTTTGCTGTTTCTACCAACTCTGTGCAAATGATGGTTTTTCTTTTATCTCTTCTACTTCATGTGTTGCTGTAGTAACAGCTCCTACTGCTGCTTCAATTACATCATCAAAGCCTAAAGAGAGCAGGCTTGAAACAATCTGTGCTAGTGTTCCAGGAAACTGCCCTTCAATAGCTGGTGCGATTATAGCCGTCACATGGTCTGAAGATACAAGTTTTCTTGCTGTTTCGATTATCTGGCTACACTCAGTAATTGCTCCAAAAGGACAGGCTCTCGAACATGCACCACACTCGATACATTTTTCTTGTATGATTGTGGCTTCTCCAAACTCATTTTTAATTATTGCTCCAACAGGACAGGCCTCTTCACAAGGAACAGAGACTAATGTTATTGCATTGAATGGACATAATTGTTGGCATTTGCCACAATTAATACATAGATTGTTGTCGATTATTGCCTGTCCGTTTTCAATTCTCACAGCATCTTTAGGACAGTTTGTAACACAAGGCCGAGCAAGGCACCCTTTACATAGGTTTGTTACCTGGTAATGGTTTGCAGAGCATGCACTGCAACCTAAAGGTATTGTCGTAAGGATAGAATCATTTTGCCCTTTAGCTGTTACCGCTTTTTGTGCATAGGTGCTTAAGGGAGTTATTTCATCATCAAGTTGAGGGTCAGCTCCCATTAAAGCAATTAACCTGCTTCGAATCATCGCTCGATCTTTATGAATACAGCATCTCGAATGTTCCTTCGTCTTAGGAAATAACTTTACAGGGAGTGCATCTATCTCTTTTTCTAATTTCCCATTTTTATAGAGTGCTAAGACAGAGGCGCCGAGTTCTCGTTTAAGGAATGTAAATTGATTATTTTTTGTAAGCATTACTATATCCCTCTCTCAGTTTTTTCTTCTTCAGAAAAAAATAGTGGTTCAAGGTGTTCTAATAAGATTTGAATAGTTGCCCCTGATATCAAAGTGTCGTTAATAAGGGCAAAAGGGGGCTTTTTATCTGGTTCGCGGCAGGCATCTGAGCAGGCAAGTCCCATAAGCTCTACTTTTTGGTTGAACTCTTCACTTGTTACTCCGTATTTATCCCACACTTCAGTAACGACTTCTTCTAATAGAAGGAGATCTGCTCCGCCCATTACAAAGCAGGTGGTACCTGTACAAATCTGAACTCTGATTTTTTCCATGACAATGTTGCTCCTATAAATTATAAATATGAAATTTCAGTCTCTTTCATATATGTGCTTTCAAGTATTTGCCGAATTCTATGGATAATACTTCTTCTAATCCCTATCTCTACTGGAATATTTGGATCTTGATGGGCCTCATTAATCTTTGTTCCAATGATGAAAAATATTCTGTCAGACTGAAGAATCATCTCAACAAAGGATCGAACCGATAGAGAACTAATCTCTTCAACAGGAACCCTTTTTTCTAATAATTCAGCAGCTCTATTGAGTGTTAGCATCCCTTCTGTGACAAGGTCCAATCCTTCTATTCGTGAACAAGGAGGTAACTCTCTATCCCAGTTTTTTATGTCAACATAGATTTTTGTTTGTAATTCTCTTGAAAAGATCTGTGCTGTTGTTCCTCCAGATACAATTTTCTTCCCATTAAAACACATGACTCTATCCACAAGTTCTTTATCATGCTCCATTTCGAATGGAGGACCTGAAGCTAATACAAGGTCTCTAGGTTCTCGAACAGTAATCACAGCACAGGTAATATCATCACCGGGCTCCCCACCATCAAGATTCCTTGCTTTCCTGATTATTATTTTTGCAAGGTCTTGTGAGCTGATAAGAGGATGAGCTACAATAGTTTGGTGAATGAACTCCCTTAGAGGTCCTGCTCTCCAGCCAAGAGGGTAGGCTCTTGTTCCTATTCCTGCTTGAGTAACGCCGTCGGTCATTAGTACTAACCGATGTCCATCTGTTAAGACTATTTCACTATATTTAACGGTTTCTGCCTTACCGCCTCTTTTACGCTTGAGTGCGATCTTCTGGCGTTTGAAATCTACGGGATCACTTCCGTTAAAAAGAAAGCTATCTGGATTATCATATTCAATAATTCGGGTTTTCACTTCATTTGGAGTATCTAGTTGCATCTGTACGATCGTAAAGGTAGCATAACTAATTTTACGCTCTTTACAAACTGGCAGTGTATCCATAATAATTTCAGACGATTTTATCACCTGTAAGGGGCTAAAGGAGAGCTTTTGGGCCATATGTGCTGTCATGTTAGCAAGTACATTGGCTTTGATTCCACTTCCGAGTCCATCAGAGAGGGTACATCCAATACGTGTTTTTTCTGGATCACGGGAAGAAAGAAATACATCTCCTCCGATTCGATGTTTCTTTTTGTAAAATTGAGCGTAATTTACATCAACAACACAAGCAGCTTTTATCATACTCTTTACGCTCCTGGTTTTTGTGATGGATCAAATAAATCGATCATAGAACTAAGCATAATTTCGGTATCAGCTGCATTTTCTCCTAGCAGAGAAGCAATTTGTTGTACGCTTTGTAGGTTCTTTTGTATCACATCCTCTGCTCGTCTCATCACAGCATCGCGACGATGTACAACTTCTGTTACATCTTGAAATAGAGCACCGGCAAGGCGTCTTGGCTCGATTGTGAAAAATGTTGCTTTTACTACATTTTTTTGTACATTCATGGTGATACGTTCGGAAATATCTGTTTTGTTAAATTGTCTTGAAAAATATGTATTTGCATCGACAAAAGTGTCTACTCTTAGGCCAGAGACTTTTTGCAGTTCATATTCTTCTGCATTGTAGGTAACAGAAGAAAACATCTTTAAGAATTCACAATTGCAGTCAATGATATTCATGTGGTTATCGACAATAACGACTCCCATTGGAAGTGTCCTTAGTAGTACATCGACTTTACTTTGAGCCTGCTTTCTCATATTTGTTACGCACATTTCAGCTTCTGCCATGCCTTTAAGAAAGGCGACAGCAAAATCTTCACAGTTTGAATATCCGCAGCCTCCACAATTTAACCGATCGCTCTCTTTTCCTTTTCCGAGTTTTAGGAGAGCTTGTTGGATTTCAAAACGTGGTGGTTTTTTCTCTTTTGAACTTGATTCACCATCCTTTTTAAAATTACAGCTTATTTCAGTAGGGGTAATTGAGAGCATTTTTCTCATTTTATCAGTAGAAGTCGTGTGACCTCTTTTTTTAGTATAGTGATTGCTTGAGATACGTCGTAAAAGTGAGGTTGTCTCTTGTGTACAGCCAGGGCCATTGATACACCCACCACTACAGCTGAGAAATTCAAAGAATGGTGGAATTGTTATTGCACCAGGATGTTTCCCTTCAGTTGTAATCTGTTTTTCTAAACTATCTAATGCAGCAAGTACATCTTGTGTTCCCGAAACACTCGCTCCGTCTTCCATTAAGGACGGATGACGCACTAACGTTGCGAGCATACCGCTTTCAACGGCATATCCAACTGTTTGAGATGCATTTCTAGGGATAAATACGTTAGGTTCACTTACATGAGCCTCATGGGGTTCAATTTCCATCCAAGCTGCCATGGGATTCATAAAATCTGGAACATCAGTGGTAATCCTTTTCTTTGGATTGTTAATATCTATCCCTTCACATACGAACCATTTTCTCAATTCTCCAAAGGTAATTGCTACATCCGGTAGTCCTACGTTTTTATCAGCTTCTAATTTTTTAGCGATACACGGACCAATAAATACGATAGCTATACTATCTCCATAGGCATTTTTTAGTTGTTGACAGTGAGCACCCAATGGAGAGTGGAGGGGGGTTAAAGATGGTATCAATTCTGGGTAATATTTTTGGATAGCCTCTACAACAGTAGGGCAGGCTGTTGAAATTAATGGCCGATTAATATCCTTGTTATCAAGGAGTTCATCGACTGCATGGGAAACAGCTTCTGCACCCAATGCAGTTTCTGAGATTCCTGTAAAGCCAAGTAACATAATAGCATCGATGATTTGCTGCTCCATACCTGGAAATTCTGCTGAAAAAGATGGAGCTAAGGAGGCATAGACTCTTTTTTTAGATTGTAACAATGTTTTCGCTTTAGGGACATCGTCTCGTGTTTTTTTAGCATGAGCCGGACATACTGCCACACATTTTCCACAGAAAATGCATAGTTCATGGCATACTACTGCACTGCCGTCTTTTACTCGTATTGCTTTGACAGGGCATGCTCTTACACATTTATAACAATCTCGACATTCTCTCTTTTCTGTATAAATTGGGTATGTGTACATTATATTACCTTCTGTGCGGTGAGTGAGTTCTTTTTAACAATCTTCAATATTTGTGCTGCACTTAATTTCTGGTAGAGTTTTCCCTCTATGGTGACATTAGGACCGGTAGAGCAATCGCCAAGGCATAAATGACCGATAAGTTCAACTTGGATATCTTTTTCATCCTCTAATAAGGATTCAAGTTGTTCTAACACCAGGGCATTTCCCCTTGAAAAGCACGAGCTTCCCATACACAGTTGGATTTTCATATCTAACTCCTCATATTCACATCATTTTTAATCGATAAAAAAATATCTAATTAACATACCCAGAATGTACCTAAAAGAGGATATTTTGTCAATCGATAAAAATATATTCATATAAGAATATGATAAAATGTATGTATTATGAGAATATAAGCAATAATACAATGGGATGTAGTAGGGGCGTCTTCATCGAGTGGGGGGATTGGTACTAAATTAAGAAGTTGAACGTACATCTTCTTTTTACTTTGCATAAAGAATTTCATTATAGCAGAATTCTTATTTGACACCCGGCTACAGAAGTATCTTGTAAATGCTAGAAGTAAAGAGATGGGAGGAAATGGTGTAACAGGTATCTTTGCAATGAATATTGCTTCTATTATAAGAAATCCCTCTCATTGAATGATCAACAAGAGGGGTAAAAGCCAGATACCAAAATAGTTTACCAGAATCTGTGATAATAGGTCATTCCAGGTCTCATATTAAAATATGATGGGTTTGAAATTGAATTTATTTTCCATGCAACTGATGCGAGTAGGAAAGCTGACATAATTAGGGATGTACCTGAAATAACAAGTCCTATTACTGCAAGAACTTTGGCAGTATGATTCATGTCATTATCAAACTCTTTCCTTGATTGTCGCACTTGATAAAGGGCAATCACTCCAAGGACTACTCCAAGTAGACCACCAAGACCAAATACCATAAATGGGGAAAGGATGGCAAAGATACTTAAAATAAGAGCTGTAATAGAGTGCATATCATAGTAGGGAAGGTGTCGTATTTCACCCATATCTTCCATATCATCCATCTCTTCTACTTCAACATCAACTACTTTCTTAATTTCCTCTTTTGGAGTCACTTTTTCTTTTTCAGTATTTTTTGTTTCTTTATTGTCCACAATATTCCTCCTAAGAAATATACATAATCTCTACCTATATAATACAAATAGAGTTCCCTAAAGGCAACTTACAAACACCCTTATAGGTATAATATGTATATGATTATGATGAAGATTGGGTAAAGAATGATAAAGTGATATTATATTAGTCCTTCTACCTCATAATCACAAGGCGATTATTAAGAGTGAATGTATGCAAAGGGGTTTCATAAAGACTTGTGAGGTGTTCACTCGTAAACTCTTTTTTCATAGAGCCAGAAAAAAGAAGTTTCCCCTTTTTTATCATCATCACCTCATCTGCAATATCTGCTGCAATCGATGGGTCATGGGTGGTAAAGATAAGGGTGATACCTTTTTCTTTAAGAGTTGTTAAGATCGAGAGCACTCGAGCAGTATTACCTGGGTCGAGGGCAGAGGTTGGTTCATCAAGCAATATTACTTTAGGTTGTTGTGCTAATGTTCTCGCTAACAAGAGGAGCTGATGTTCTCCTCCACTAAGTGTTGTTACTTGACGGTGAGCTAGCTCGATAAGGCCAACTTGAGAGAGCGCATCGTAGGCGATGTCTACATCAATCTGGGTAGGACTTTTCATATGATGAAGATAGGGGGACCTTCCAAATAAGACATACTCAATTGCTTTAAAAGCAAACCGCGATTTTTCTTCTTGTGGAACAAGCCCCACAGTTTGTCCTAACTCTTTTTTCGTGTATGAACTAAGAGGTCTATCATATAAGAAAATTTCACCGCTCGATGGGGTTCTAAATGATAACAGTAGATCCATCAATGTAGATTTTCCAGCTCCATTAGGTCCTAGAAGAGCCGTTGTTTTACCATTTTCAATCATCACACTTATATTATTAATTGCAACAAGATTGTTACTCTCATATGTGTAAGAGAGATCCTTTATGGTATAGGCGAAGTTTTTCATAAATTCACCTCTGATTGTTTGCTACTTAAGATGAAAATAAAGAGGATGGCCCCAAAGAGACTCGTAATAATTCCGAGAGGAATCTCACTTGGAAGTAGTGTTCTTCCAATGGTGTCACTGACTAACAGGAACAAAGCTCCCATTATCATAGAACCACCTAGAGCGTAACGGGAGTCACTCGTAAATAACCGTCTAGAGAGATGAGGAATAATGAGGCCTACCCAAGAAATAAGACCAGCTACTGAGATAATAGCAGTTGTTGCAACAGTTGCGACAAATAGTAGGAGAATCCTCTCCCGTGCAACTCTAATACCAAGGGTGTGCCCTGTTCTGTCTGGTAAACTAAGTAAGTTAATTCTCCACCTCAGTAGAAAAAGAATAGCAAGACAAATTGCCATAATAGGGGCAACAGAGAGTGCTTTATCCCAATTACTATTATAGAGCCCCCCCATCATCCAAAAGGTAATTTCGGCTAAACTTGTCATAGGATCTGCTAATACTTTTACAACTGATAAAAGAGAACTGAAAATAGCACTAACCGCAATACCAGAGAGGATAAGACGTAATATCCACCCACCAAAACGAAACTTACGAGCAATATAGTAAGAGAGAAATAGGGCAATAAGGGCAAAAAAAGTAGCACTCACTTGAACTAAAAGAGATGTTGCCCCAAAAAAGACAATCACAAAAGCCGCACCAAATGCTGCCCCTTGAGAA
>CAYZUR010000089.1:0-6966 GCA_964481535.1 uncultured Spirochaetaceae bacterium
GGGGAAGAAAGCACCCTAATCAAGAAATGTTAAAGCTTAATACTCGTAACATCCTCTTTATCTGTGGTGGAGCATTTGTGGGACTTGAAAAAGTAATTGAGAAAAGAGTTGGCTCTCACCAAATGGGTTTTGGTGCGAAAGTAAGCGAAAACTCAAAAGACAATGTATCATTACTTAAACAAATACACCCAGATGACCTCGTGAAATTTGGTCTTATTCCTGAATTCATTGGACGACTTCCAATTCATGTAGCACTAAACAGCTTAAGTAAAGAAGACCTGATGAAAATTATTACAGAACCAAAAAACTCAATCATAAAACAATATGCAGCATCATTAAAAATTGATGAAGTGACTCTTACATTCCTCCCTGAAGCCATTGAAGCAATTGCCGAAAAATCAATTATTCAAAAAACAGGAGCAAGGGGATTACGAAGCATTGTTGAGAATATTATGATAGAAGTGATGTACGACATTCCATCGAAAAAAAGTATTAAAGAAGTAACAGTAACTCGTGAAGCTGTTGAAAAGATGAGACTCTCTTCACCAGATGAAGCGAAAGAACTACCAGCAGTATAAAAGCTAAGGAGAAGCATCATGTTTGAATATCCAGAGGTTGAACCAAAAGTATTATCAGCAATCCATGATGCTTCTATTGCCATAGTAATAGGACATATATCCCCTGACGGAGATTGTATCCACTCTCAAATTGCAATGGCGAAACTACTCCAATCCCTCTCAGTAGAGGTTCACCTTGTTAATGCAGGCCCATTTACAAGAAAAGAAATTAATGATTATGAGCCACTATTTGCACGACATATAGACCCTGTGTTAAAAAAGAAAAATCCACTCGTTGTGGTAGTAGATTGCTCTACAATTGATAGAATTGGATACATTGCAGATGAAATTGAAGGCCTTACGACCTTAGTAGTAGACCACCATGCATCAGGCAATAGATTTGGAGATATCACCTACATTGTTCCAAAATCATTTAGCACAACCCTCTGCATCATGCAACTCTATAAAGCCCTTGAAGTAAAACTTACCCATGAAATCGCTGAACATATCTTCTTTGGATTTGCCACAGATACAGGATTTTTTAAGTTTATCGGGCCATATAGAGGTGAAACATTTGACTTAGTTGCAGAACTTGTTGAAACAGGGGTAAGCCCCAATGAAGTTTCTAATCGCATGGAAGGTGGACATACCCTCTCATCTCGCCTATACCTCGGAAAACTATTATCATCCACAACTTCACTGTTAGATGGAAAGGTGATGATGGCTATTGAAGAAGAGGGAGAATTCGCAGAATACCAACCTTCAGATAGACCAAGTGATTCACTCTATGGACACCTACTAGGCATTGAAGGAGTTCAAGCAGTCCTTTATTTTAAACACCTCGAGGCAGATGTGTGGGAAATTGGATTTAGAGCCGCCCACAACTCTCTTGTTGATGTTGGTAAAATTGCTGCAACTTTTGGTGGCGGCGGACATAGGAAAGCAGCAGGAGCTACTATCAAATTGTCTTTCGATGCAATAAAAGAAAAACTTCTCACTCTTATCGAAGAACAACTTAATTAATAAAATTTTTATCTCATTAATATAAAGAAACTTATCATGTTATAAATTTGTCTTTTGGCACACTTCATGTACCCTTGTATTTTCCCAAAACAAGGAGGGACTTATGATATCTTATTTTACTAACAAAGTGCTGCAATTTCAAAAGGACCCATATTCTCAAGAATTGAAGGACGAACTAATCAGCTATTGCCAGACAATTATCTACACCTACCCATCTACTATTAAAATAATAGAACCAGAACAAGCAGCTGAGCTTCTACTCTACGTATCACCTCGAATAGAAACACTATTACTCACATTCAACTACACAGGAATTCCCTTTGAAAACTACATCAAAAAAATCGCATACCTACAGGCACATTCATATAATAAAATGAAGCGAAAAGAGGCGAGACGCTTTGTCTGTGATCAAATGACACATGAGGATATTGAATACTTCATCTATACACAGAAAATCAATACAGGCTCTATTATGAAACCACACCTCACGTACGCAGATTCCATAGAACAAGAAGATTTTATGTGGTCATCAGAAACTCCCGTTTCACTAGAACTAAAACAAAAACTTGAAACATCTGCCCCTTTAAAAAAAAGACTCCTCCACCTCATCTTACTCTGTAGTGACCGTCTTACCTCATCTCATATCTCATTTCTCGCATCATACCTCAATATGGAAGAAATAGAGTTAGCAAAAATGGTCACAAAAGCAATCGAACTAAGTGATAGGAGAATAACCCTAAAAGAGAATAATAAGCGAATTAGCGATAACCACTTCTTTGAAAAAGAATTTTTAGAACGAGAAAAAGAATTTTTAGTCTCTATTGATGCTCACCCCTATTATATTGAAAAAATTAATCAAAAATTAGAAAAAGAGAAAGATTATTTTTATAAAGCAAGAGTGAAGATGAAAGTAAAACCAACATTAGTAACCCATTCAAGTGCAGGGAAAGTTACAAGCGTACCTAAAGGAACCGTTGACTCAGGTCTTCAATCTCTTTTTACATATTTGCATCCTTTGGTGGACGAGATAAGAGAAATGGGGTAAATTCAGAAAATGAACCTATTATTTGCATCACAAAACTCCCATAAAAGGGATGAATTAGAACATCTCATACACCCACACACTCTCTCTATGCCAAATGAATTAGAGATTGACTATTACTATGAAGAAACAGCAGAAACATTAATAGAAAACGCATTAGGTAAAGCAATGCATCTACACAACATCAGTAATAGAATTACGATAGCTGATGATACAGGTCTCTTTGTAGACGCCCTAGAGGGGAAGCCAGGAGTACATACCGCTCGGTATGGAGAAGATGTGTTTAATCGAAAAGTGAGCTCAACAGAGCAGTGTGAGTACCTACTAGAGAATATTAAGAATGTGAAAGGAGAACAACGAAGTGCTCGCTTTATATGCACCATCGCACTGGTCCTCTCCCCTCATCATTTCTACCTATTTACCCAATCTGTCGAGGGGATGATAACAACTTCTAGGGTGGGAACAGATGGATTTGGATATGACCCCATATTCTATATTCCCTCCCTCTCTAAAACACTCTCACAAATATCAATTACTAAAAAGAATGAAATATCTCATCGTGGAAAAGCAACACGAGATATGCTCATAATGCTAGAAGCACTCGACAAGGAGAATGTAATACGATGAATGACCACACGATACCAAAAAGAAATGAAGTAAAAAGAGAAGATACCTGGAACCTCGATCATCTCTATACTTCAGTAGATGAGTTTAATAAAGACCTGGATGCGATAAAACTCTTATCTGAAAAAGCCCCCTCCTTTATAGGAACCATCAAAGAGAGTAAAGAAAATCTCCTTACAGTCCTCGACTATCTATCAGAGGTGGGAGTTTTGAGCGAACGAGTAATGCAATACTCTCAATTGCGACATGCAGCAGATGGATCTGATAACGAAAACCAACGACTCAAAAGCATTGTAATTACACTATTAACCGAATTTGCAGCACAAACAAGCTACATTGAACCTGAAATTCTTGCTATCGATGAATCTCTTATCACATCATGGTTGATGGATTCTATGTTTGATGATTATCGCATCATGGTAAACAAAATGCTCCGATATAAACCACACGTATTGAGCGGAGAAATGGAACATATGATGGCACTTCAAAGTGAAGTTGGTAGTGGTGCAAGCGAAACTTTCTCAGCTCTCACCAACATTGATTTTGATTTTGGCTCTATCAAGACAGAAGAAGGAGAAATTCCTTTATCACAAAGCACCTACTCCCTATTCATGCAACACAGCGATCAAAATATTAGAGAAAAAGCATTCACACAATTTTATAATACGTTCAAAAGTCACGAAAATACATTAGCAAGTTTATACAACACAAGTGTCAAACAAGATATTTTTAGATCGAAAGTGAGAAAATATGAGAATGTGAGAAGCATGTTTTTATTTGGCGACAAAGTAGAAGATGCAGTATACGACTCTCTTATACAAAGCGTCAAAGAAGCTCTCCCCTCACTCCACCGATACTACAACATCCGGAAAAAAGTGCTAGGGGTAGAAACACTCAACCACTATGACGTATACGCTCCAATGGTTGACGGGGTGAAAGTAAAACATACATACGAAGAAGCAGTGAGTGTAATCACAGAAGCTTTATCTCCATTAGGACAAGAGTACCAACAAACCATTAACAAAGGTCTCCTAGGAGATAGATGGGTTGATAGATACGAAAACAAAGGAAAAAGAGCTGGAGCATTTAGTAGTGGCATCTACTCAGGGCCTCCCTTTATCCTCATGAATTACCATGAAGATGTTATTCGTGATGTATTTACCCTCGCACATGAAGGAGGGCATTCCATGCACTCCTACTACAGTGCTAAAAACAACCCATTTCCAAGTTATGATTACACAATCTTTGAAGCAGAAGTAGCTTCTACCTTCAATGAACAACTCCTCGCCCACTATCTTTTGAACAACACAGATGATCCAATAATGAAAAAATATATCATCTCAAAACAACTTGATGATACAGTTGCGACCCTTTACAGACAAACAATGTTTGCAGAATTTGAACATATTATTCATTCTCTCGCACAAAAGGGAGAGCCAATTACCGTGCAACTACTACGAAGTGAATATCGCTCTCTATTAGAGCAATACTTTGGAAAAGAAGTTGCCCTTAGAGAAGAAAGTGATTTAGAAGGATTACGAATCCCCCATTTTTATAGAGCATTCTATGTCTATAAATATGCTACAGGAATTAGTGCAGCAATTGCTCTTTCTCAAAAAGTGCTTCATGGTGGAGACAAAGAGAGAAATGATTACCTCGCATTTTTATCATCAGGTGGATCAAAATATCCTATTGAGTCTCTACGACTTGCAGGAGTAGATATGAGCTCCCCTGAACCCGTAAGAGATGCCCTAAAGACCTTTGATACTCTACTCGATCAGTTTAGTACACTTTGATTTAATTTTTTGCTAAAATATGACTTGACCAACAGGTGTAAATAGTGTAATTTTTCACCTGTACTTGCGGCTGTGGTGGAATTGGTAGACACGCTAGCTTGAGGTGCTAGTGAGAGAGATCTTGTGCTGGTTCAAGTCCAGTCAGCCGCAAACAAAAAGCTCCCTGATAAATCAGGGAGCTTTTTGTATACAGCTGACTGGCCCAAATATGATACTATGTTAAACTTATTGTCAATTCAACGTTAAAGTGAGATTAGTCATGAATATAGTTACCCTTTTCAAAATCGTAATATTCGTCTCTGCATTGATACCAACTATACTGGCTGGCTATGTATATGACAAAAGTAGAAACTCTCACTCTCTTCGATACTTGTTGGGTCTCTTACTTGCCAGCGTGGTGTATGCTACTAGCTACTTTTTCGAAATCTCAGCCATTAATCTTGCCCAAGTCAAGTTTTTCCTCAACCTCGAATACATAGGAATCTTCTTTATTCCCATATTCTGGATATTTATCGCCTACTCATATCATCCTGACAACCCCTCATACAAACAGAATCTCTTACGAAAACTTCGTATCGTGTACATTATTCCCTTCATCATGAATCTGGTGATCTGGACAAACGACTGGCACCACATGATGTATTACGACATCCGTTTAGACCACAATCTTTCCATCTCCTTATTAGATGTCGACCGAGCCCCTGGCTTTTGGGTCATCAATAGTATCATCATTCTTTTCTACCTTGTTGGCACCCTTCGCATGGTAGGAAATCTTGTCAGATCAAAAGGAAACCATCGTAAGCAATATCTACTGCTCTCTCTGGCCAGCATCCCACCTTTTTTGAGCTATATGTTCACACTCAATCAATCCATACCCTACGGCCTCGACCTAAACCCGATTGCCTTTGCCTTCTCTGGTCTTCTTCTTTTTTGGGGAATGGACAATCTTCAACTCTTCAACATCCTTCCTATCGCCCAGAAATTGGTTATTGACGCCATGCGTGATGCAATGATAGTTCTCGATACCAAAGGACGTCTCATAGAATACAACATACCTGCTAAATTGTTATTAGACGATGATGACCCAAACCTATTCAAAGTTCCGCTCAATAAGTTCAAATCCCACCTGTCGCCCCTGTTTTTTAATCCATCGGATACCTACGAAGTAGATTTGGTGCTTCCTCGAACCGGCGAAGTAAGGACCTACTCCGTTTACAAGTCACCTATTACAGACAGGAAAAATCACACACGCGGTGATCTCTACCTTTTGCATGATCTTACACAAATCTATACCTACGTGAAGGAACTTGAACACCTCGCCTCTTCAGATGGACTCACAAACCTCCTAAACCACCGTCAATTTATGAATCTTGTAAACAAGGAAGCAAAAAGGTTGCACAAACAAGGATTCGGAAAATTCTCTCTGATCATGTTCGACCTCGACCATTTCAAGGCAATTAACGATGCATATGGACACAGAGCCGGCGATAAGGTTCTACAACAAATTGGACTAATAGTTTCCGAGCAGGCCAGAGCAAATGATCTGTGTGCAAGGTATGGAGGTGAAGAATTCGTAATCCTTCTTGACGATACATCCATTAATCAAGCGACTAGCTTTGCTGAAAAGCTGCGTTCTACAATAGAACAGACCGTTTTCACCTATCATGGCAATAAATTGCATATTACTGCCAGTTTCGGAGTGAGCACCTACTGTCCAGTATACAATATTCCGTGGGAAACCACACTCAATCAAGCCGATACCGCTCTTTATGCAGCGAAGGATGCAGGGCGTAACGTAGTGGAACATTTTTTTCAACCTATACTTTGTGATTAAAAATTACTGTTACACATAATTTAAATCCCCATAGATTTCTCTTTACCTCATCAGAGATTTTAATGTTGTTTGGATTGTTTTTTCGATACA
>CAYZUR010000090.1:0-6948 GCA_964481535.1 uncultured Spirochaetaceae bacterium
GCAGATCTTGCCCCTATAACAATATCAATTTCACCCCGTTGAATCTTTTTCCACTGCTTAAGACGCTGAGAACCACTCATTTTGGAGTGTAATATTGCCACTCTTTCATTAAATCTTTTATTAAGAAGGGTAATAAGTTGGTAGGTAAGGGTAATTTCTGGAACAAGGTAGATAACGTGTTTCCCCATTGCAATGACAGAGGTTGCAACATGGAAAAAGACTTCCGTTTTACCACTACCTGTCACTCCATAGAGGTAGTGTAAGAAATCTTTGGATGCAATAATTCCTTCAATAGCGATCTGTTGTTCTTCACTTAATTGATTTTCACTCACTTCAAGGCCATCATATTCACTTCCAACAGCTTCTTCTATTAACGTCTCCCTCTTATTAGATGGAATCATTGCGCTAATAGCTTCCCCTTCACTACAAAAATAGAACTGGCTCATCCAATGAGCCAAATCTATATGATAATGGGTAAACAAAGGCTCTTTATCAACAACTTTACTAACATCTTTGATTGTATAAGAAACTTCTTCTATCTGTGAAACGACTTCACAGACAAAAGCAGTAATTTCTTTAGAAGCAAAAGGGACAATAACTCTCATCCCCACTTCTATAGAAAAAAGAGCGGGATCAAAAGCATAGGTAAATCGTTGATAAAGTGGTTTTGCAATCACCACATGTGCATACATCACCTATTCCCCTTTTGTTGAATGGATAGCTGTAAAAAATTAGCAAGCATCTGTAAATCTTTCCACACTTCCCCTCTTAAATTTGAATTCCTTAGAACTGCAGATGGGTGGTAGGTAACAAGTAAGGGGATACGTTGGTAATTATGAAAAGTTCCCCTTAAGGATGAAAGAGTTCCCTCTTTTTTAAGTAGGTGGAGAGATGCAACTTTGCCAAGACAGAGAATTACTTCTGGTTTAATAAGGGCAATTTGTTTTTCCAGGTATGGATCGCACGTATTCATCTCTTCTAAGGTCGGGTTTCTATTCTCTGGTGGTCTACATTTAACAACATTTGTAATAAATACATCAGTACTTTTATCTAGATGGATTGCGTTGAGCCATGTATCTAAATATGCCCCTGATTTTCCAACAAAGGGTTCTCCACATGCATCTTCCCCTGCCCCGGGACCCTCTCCAACGATCATCACTTTAGCATTAATAACCCCTTTCCCGGGAACCGCATGAACTCTTGTTTCACTTAAAGGGCATCTGGCGCACTCTTTGATTGCATTACCAATTTGAGTAATGTTTGATGAGTCTATCATTTCTAAAAATAGATCTTTTGGTTCTTTAATAACAGATTGTACAAAAGAGGAAAAGTCAGGGTATTCATCGCTCCCCTCTTTGTCCCCTACATAGACTTCAATTTCATCATAGAAGTTCCATATTGTATCGAGGTGTTGTTCTAATCTCTCTCTTTTATCTTCAATATCATCATTCATCGTATTCTATCCTATATAAGTAAAGGCCCTCGGGGGGAGCTGTGATAAGGGCTTTTAGTCGATCTTTTGATTCTAAAATATGTTTCATATCTTCTGCACTACCTCCCTTTTCCCCTAATTGGAGCATCGTTCCTACCATAGATCGAACTTGATGCATCATAAAAGCATTTGCCCTAACAACATACATAAGTGTGGGAGATGAAAAGAGGTGCTTTTCAAGGGTAAAATAGGATTCATACAGATTCCTTATTCCTGAAACAGTTTTGTCTTTGCTTGCTCGAAATGTTGAAAAATCATGCGTCCCCACAAGAACAGCAGCATATTCATTGACTAGCTCAAGGGGTGGAAGATGGGTAACTCTTCCTACCCGCCCTTTATCAAAAGGGGTAAACGAATCAATATCTTTCACTAGGTAGCGATACTCTCTTGAAACAGAACTAAATCTTGCGTGAAATGATTCATCAACTTCACTACTCTCTCTAATTCGTATTTCATGGGTAAGAAAATGATTTATTGCTACAGTGAAAGAAGAGGGTGGAATTGATTTATTAAAGGTATCAAAATGGGCAACTTGTCCAAGGGCATGAACTTTTGAATCAGTTCTTCCAGAACCATGAACCTTCACATTCTCTTTAAGTATTTTCTTTAACGCTTTTTCAATACATTCTTGAATTGATGGACCATTATGTTGTATTTGCCACCCATAAAAAGAGGCTCCATCATACGCTATAATAAGTTTAATTCTTCTTTTTCCCTCTAGTATGGGAAAATGGGTAGGTCTGGGAGGCCTATTCACCACTCACCTCTATCACAACAAAGGCAATAGCATTGTTTTTCTCATGGCTAATTGTTACATGAACTCGAGAAAAGTTTGGTGGCAACAGCATCGCTACTTTATCAGTATATACAAAACTAGGTTTTCCAAGGTCATCATTTTGGATTCCTATATCCTTAGGGGTAATCTCTCTAAAACCAACATGCAAAGCTTTCACAAATGCTTCTTTTGCTGCAAAACGGGAGGCAAGATATTCTTTTTTTCTCTGCTCTTGCAAAGGAATACCTGCTATTTCAAGTGGGTGAAAAAGACGAGCAATGACATAATCCTTCATATGAGAATCTTTCATTCGCTCTATTTCAACCATGTCGACACCGATGCCATAAATCACAACACAACCTCATCACTAACGGGAGGCTCTTCCTCAAATTTCTCATAAAAGACTCTTATGTAATCAGGATTTGCAGAAAGAGAAAATTCAATATCAAAAAGAGATTCATCGTATTCTAGCACCACCCTACTTGAAGCAACTCCATCGGTATGAACATATGAGAAATCAGCTGTTGCGTTAATTGCATGAGGGTTAATCAGTGCCACATATCTTTGTTGTGTCCGTATTGTTAATTCAACTTTTTCATCTAAGATGCTTAATGCTTCAAATCCTGCTGGGTGGATGATAGTAAGGGGAAGCTCTACCTCAACAGAATCCATAAGAGAAAGGGAAACAACAAGGTATAATCCAAGCGCTATGAGAAAAGAGAACATTTTTATTGGCCAATTTCTTAAGAGGTTATCAACATTTTTATTCGACTTCATCACTACCTCCCTCTGTGCTCTCTTTTTTATCCGAACCCTGGTAACGCAATAATGCAAGCAATCTAATTTTTACATCTGGAGCTTTTAGATCATAAAAAATATTAGCACTATAGGTAAGACTCATTTTTCCAGTTTCTTCAGAGACTACAAGAACAATTGCATCAGATTCTTCTGCAAGCCCTAGTGCTGCTCTATGCCTTGTACCAAAGGATTTTTTTATACTTGTTTGTTCACTTAACGGAAGATATACCCCTGCTGCTTGTATTTTCCCACCATTAATAACAACAGCTCCATCATGGAGAGGTGTGTCATGGTCAAAAATTGTTAACAATAAAGCAGAAGAGAGATCCGCATTTAAACGTGTTCCAGTGTCAACAATTCCTTTCACTCCCAAGTTTCGAGTAAACACAATAAGAGCCCCTCTATTTTTACTAATTAATACATTGCATGCATTGAGAATGATATCAATTTGCTCACTTGTTGTTTGTTCTCCAATTCTAAAGAATCTGCTTTGTCCACTGAAAATCTGTGTAAAAGCTCTTCGCAATTCTGGTTGATACACAATGAGAAGAAATAAGACAAAAGGGATAGTAACAAAATGAAACAGAAATATAAATACTTCAAAATTCAATAAGAGAGAGAGGAGATAAAAAGCAACATACCACATTAAGATACGTGCTATTTGTTGAGCTTTTGTTTGTTGAACTGCTGTATGGAAACGATAAAGGATATATGTAAGCGCCCCAATTTGGATCATTGGGGAAATCCATCTCCATATAGCAGATAATAGTTGAACCATGTATGTTTATACTCCTTAGTACTTACTCATTTTCTGCCCAATCAAGGGTACGGTCAACTGCCTTACCCCAGTAAAGACACTTATTGCTTCTAATTTCTTCACTCATAGTGGGAACCCATCGAGATTTCTCTTTCCAGTGAGTAGATATTTCTTCAATATCTTTCCAAAATCCAACAGTTAATCCTGCAGCATAGGCAGCTCCAAGGGCAGTTGTCTCAATTACTTGTGGTCTCACAACAGGAACCTGTAGCAAATCTGCTTGAAATTCCATAAGCGGCCTACTATTAGTAAGACCTCCATCAACTCGGAGCTCTTTTATCGTAATATTGGCATCCTTTTCAATTGCATCAAAAATATCTTTTGCTTGAAAAGCAGTCGCCTCAAGGGCAGCTCTACAAATATGTGCTTTTGTTGCAAACCCTGTGAGCCCTGCAATAACGCCCCTTGCATCACTTCTCCAATACGGGGCATAGAGACCACTAAAGGCTGGGACAATATATACCCCTCCACAATCTGGCACTGATTCAGCTAACGCATCAACTTCAGGTGCACTCTTTACCAATTGAAGACTGTCCCGTAACCATTGTACCAATGAACCAGCTACCGCGATTGACCCTTCTAGTGCATAATAAGGGTTTTTTCCCTTTTCTAGAAAAGCAACTGTTGAAAGAAGCCCATTTTTAGAAAAAGTTAACTTTTCTCCTGTATTCACTAATAAAAAGCACCCTGTTCCATAGGTATTCTTTGCTTCTCCACTCGTAAAACATGCTTGACCAAAGAGGGCTGCTTGCTGATCACCTAATATTCCAGCTACAGGGATTTCACATGATAAGAACCCACCTTTGTTCGTGGTACCATAGACTTCACCAAAAGAGGGAACTATAGTTGGAAGGGCCTGTTTTGGGATATTAAACAACCCTAAAAGCCAATCATCCCACGTGAGTGTTTCTATGTTCATAAGGGCATATCGGCTTGCATTGGTAGCATCTGTAACAACGCATTTTTTATTTTTACCAAGTAAGGACCATACTAAGAATGTATCTATGGTACCAAATACAACTTTTCCTTTCTCAGCATCAGAACGTAGAGTAGCACTATTTTCTAACATCCAAGAAATTTTACTTGCAGAGAAATAGGGACTAAAAATGAGCCCACTATGAGAAGTAAATTCATCTACACTTGTCTTCTCTTTAATTGTATTAATAATCTCATGACCACGTAAATCCTGCCATACTATAGCGCGGTGGCGTATCTTCCCTGTCTCGGGTTCCCAAGCAAGAACTGTCTCTCTTTGGTTTGTGATTCCAAGAGAAACAATATCTTTACCTTTTGCTCCAATTTTATCCATAGCATCTTGAATAACTTTTTTAGCGTTGTTCCAAATTTCAACTGGATCATGCTCAACCCAACCAGGTTTAACATAATATTGATGATGTTCAACCTGGCTAGTTGAGCACACTTCACCTTGATGATTAAACAATATTGCTCTTGTGCTTGTAGTCCCTTGATCAAGTGCCAATATATACTTCATTTATTCTACCTTATTAATTTGTTTTAATGTTACCCTTAGTATACCGTTTTTAACCAAAAGTCGCTACAGGTAATTTAAGACTAAATGAAGAGTATATGCTATAATAGTTCAACCGGGAGAACGTAGATGACATTACAAGAAGTAATAACAATAGTAGATGGGAACGTATTGTGTGGGCAAGAGGATATACAGAGAAATGTAATTCATGGATTTTCTTCTGATTTAATGAGTGATGTCCTCACCTTACTTGATGATGACATTCTGCTCATCACTGGATTATCGAATAATCAATCAATCAGAACAGCTGAAATGTCTGACATTCGCCAAATATTATTTGTTCGTAATAAGGTTCCAACACAAACAATGATTCAAATGGCAAAAGATCATGACATCACCCTCATAACAACAAAGTACTCAATGTTCAAAGCAAGTGGACTTCTTTTCTCCTCTGGCTTGCAGCCAGTGTATTAAAGGAGATTTAACAGATGCATCTACAATATGATGTGACGGCAAAAGATTTTTCTTCAGCAGGATCAGTCTCAAGTGCCATCAAGAAAGTACTAAAACAACTTAATATTGAACCAGCCATAATAAAGAAAATTATCGTTGCTTTATATGAAGGTGAAGTGAATGTTGTGGCCCACTCATACGGAGGAACAATTGAGTGTGATATTACAAAAGATAGAGTTGAAGTAATCATTGCTGATACAGGCCCTGGAATTCCTAATTTAGAAAAAGCCATGACTGAAGGATTTTCAACTGCAACAGATGAAGTGAGAGAGATGGGCTTTGGTGCTGGTATGGGATTATCTAATATTAAAAAAAATAGTGACAATCTCAAGATCCAAACAGCAGCTAACTCACCCACGATAGTAACACTCACTTTTTCAATCTCACAAGGATAGGGTTGTATGGCGAATGCACCAATATTCCATCATTCTCTTACCGTTGACTTATCAAAGTGCAAAGGGTGCACCCACTGTATGAAAGTGTGCCCAACCCATGCAATTCGTATTGTAAATGGAAAAGCACATGTAGATAGTCAGCGATGTATTGACTGTGGGCAATGTATGGATGTCTGTCCTCATAAAGCAATTGGTATTGAACAAGAAAACTTTAATCAAATCTTCTCATATTCTCATCGAATAGCGATTATTCCTACTACCCTTATTGGGCAGTTTGAAGAAGATGTAAGTGAACAAAGTATCATTAATGCCCTCTATAGTATAGGATTTAGTGAAGTCTATTATGGAGAATTTGGAGTAGATATCCTCTCTGCTCTTGGCAATAACATGAGTGTCTATGCTGATAAGAAACCAGTCATCTCTTCCTATTGCCCAACTATTGTGAGACTTATTCAGCTTAGTTATCCTTCTCTTTTATCACATGTAAACCTATTAAGAACTCCAGCTCAAATCACAGCCCTCTATGCACGGGTAGTCTTGCAGCAAAAAGGGGTGAAAAATGAAGATATTGGAATTTTCTATGTAAGTGGATGTGCTGCAAAAGTTGCTCAAATTCTTACTCCACTCTCTGATACTAGTGGCCTCATTCAAGGGGGACTAAATCTAGAC
>CAYZUR010000091.1:0-6875 GCA_964481535.1 uncultured Spirochaetaceae bacterium
CTTTCTGTATGAACGCTATAATCTCGATGTATAAGAGTATTTAATATTATTTCCCTAACAGCCTTAATAGGATATTCTGGTTTGTCTGCACGAGAACCATCTTCTGTAACAATAGTTTTAACCCTCATATTTCTTCTTACAAAAGCTAATGTACCCTGAAGCATTTCTGATATTGTTCCTTCAATCCGTTTATTGTCTGCAAATCGCTCCCCATCTTCACCAAGTGTGCTCATGTCTTTACCCTGTATAACCATTGCTGTAACACTTAATTGTGGAAAAAATTCTTGTGGGTATTCTCCAAGGAGCATCAATCCTGCCAGAGTAGGTAATTCATCTTGGATTATTCCTTGAGTTTCAAGTATTCTTTTATCATTAAGGTTTACTAGATTCATCTTTTGTCTACGTAACTTTAGAAGATACTCAGTAATATTATCTTTATCCAAATACTCAGATGTTGCTCGATCAATAGTTCTAAGTTCGTCATGAATTCTTTTCTTAAAGGCTTCATAGCTATATATTTCATATTCTGCCATTTGCTGATCAGCATCACCTACACGAATATATGATCCTCTAAGCCGCCCAGCTCCTTTATAAAAAGATGGCTTATCGTATACATCACATTCAGAAATCTCCGCGCTAACAACTATTTTGCCGTCTACTATAGCTACGGTAAATAGAGGCCTAACCACTGGCTCCATCTGTAATGATTGTTCTACTATTTTCTTTTGAAGATCTTGGGCATCATATACACCTACCACTTTATAGTCATCTTCTTCATCAATTCCAAAAACAATAGTTCCACCACCCTTTTGATTAGAGAAACTCGATAAAGTATTATACATTTTAGTAGGTACACCACCTAATGCTTTCTTAAGTTCTATATGTTGTTTTTCACATTTTTCAGAAGTTATTTTTCTTACTAATTGCATCAAGTCTTCTTCTAACATAAGGATTTCCCCTTCTATATCCTATGATACTATATTTTTAGAACATTTTCTATTATTTAATAAAAAACTTTCTTTTTAAAGCAATTAATACTATTTTAAACAAATAATAGTTATTTTAGACAAATTTTAATCAAATTTATTAATTATATTTATCTATTTTTACATTATTTTTATAAATTGCATTAACTAAAATATTAAAGGCTCTTGCATAAATCGTACATGTATCTTCATCTAATTCTTTTAAAATCTTCTAAGCTTCTTTTCAGGAGGCTTAAGCTCTATGCTCCTCTTAATATTGAAATGTCCACCTAAAAAAAATGCATATACAATAGTCTCCCATAGTGATTGAGGCACTATGGCTTTCTCAAATAGTTTAGAGGTTAATTATCATTCTTTATTCACACTGCAACGCAAAATTACATAATGCAACCTTTTTGCACATAAAAAAGTAATAATCTTATTGTGTTATTCACCACGCTAAGATCGAAGTATTTAGCACTCCACTGAGGGAAAGGGCAACGGCTGTTATTGTAGCCCATAATCATCCAAGTAAGATGCTTCTCCCTAGTATGGATGATAGAAATGTAACGAGAAGATTAAGAGATGCTGGAGATTTATTAGGAATTAAGGTACTCGATCATCTCATATTCAGCGATGAATCCTATAGGTCTATGTTAGAAAATGATGAGTGGCAATAATACTATTATTCGCATGGATTGGTATGCACCATGACATGTCGAACTTCTTTCACCTGTTCCTCTATCCTATCAAGCACATCTTATGCAATCAGTTGTGCTTGATCTCAGCCATGGCCTATTTTGGAACCCGTTGAGTAATACGCTACATCAACAGCATGAAATATGAGACACTTCTTGGGATACACTACCTGAACTTTTTTAAGCAGGGAGCAAATTGCAACACAGCTTAACTACAACACTGACTATATATACCTTCGGCACTGTAAGGATTGGCTATTAAGAGTTTATGCATATATTGGCCTTGTCTGCCAGAGATTGATAAATTTGGATACATATTTAAGATATTGGATACTATGCTAAACCCTTTGCCTAGACAGGTATCATAAATAATACAGAATATTTTTAAAAATATAAACTGGACACAGAAAATTGCATCAAACCCCTATGTCCAGTACTCAATTCGATAGGTGATGATTTCGAAGGGGTTCAGCTATTTTAGCGAAGGAACTGTTCTGCCTCTGACATGTTTTTAATCACTGGCACACCAAAGGGGCAGCGTTCTTCACAACTACCGCATGCGATACAGTCTTTACCAGAGGCTATCAATCCTCTTATAGTGCGAGCGCGTCATTTCCGGCACGTCTTTAGGGTCTAGTCGCGCAATATCTAAATACTTATTAACAGTAGCGATGTCAATCTCCACAGGGCAAGGCTGACAGTGACCGCAATACACACAATTACCCCAGAAGTCGTTACGCAATGAGCCAAGTACTTCTGTATAATCACGTTCTTCGTCACTCATGTCCAAGTAGCGAATTGCATCTAGCACTTCGTTCCTGGACTGACAGCCCATCATCACACTTGAAACAGCAGGGCGCGTTAGAGCATAGTGAATACACTGCTGTACCGTCATTGGTTTTTCAAACGGCGTGTGTTCCAAAGATATCAGTTTCCCAGCACCAAGTGTTTTCATGACGGTAATACCGATCTTCTTCTGTTCGCACAGTTTGTATAGCTCGGCGCGTTTGGGGTCGATGCCTCGGAACAACTCTGTTCCAAAGCCCTTTTCGAAATGATCGAACACATATTCACTAGAGGGCAGCATGTCAAAGGCAGGATTGATACTAAACATCACCGATTCTGGAAGTCCTGTGTTGATGGCACGAATCGCTGTGTGAGGATTATGTGAACTAAAGCCGATGTGACGAATATCACCATTCTGTTTGAGCTTGAGCACATAATCAGCGAATCCAGTTTCGAAAACCCCTTTATAATCATCCTCTGAATCAATGAAAAACATCATACCAAAATCGATGTATCCAAAGATTCGCAAAAGATCCTCAAAAAAACGCTTTACGGTAGGAAGATCACGTGAAATATCATATTGCTGATTGAGATTGGTTGAGCCAATATGTCCTTGAATCATCACATCCTTACGGCGTGTGCCTAGCGCTTTGGCAATATTTTCGCGAACTTCCTTTCCTGGCATAAACACATCTAGTAGGTTGATATTGCATTCAAGTGCTGTATCAATTGTTTCTTTTACTTGTTCGTAAGGCTTTTTGTCCAAATTTTCGCAGCCAAGTCCAATAATACCAGCTTTCCGCCCTGTTTTTCCAATTTCTCGATATTGCATAAACAATCTCCTTGTCTCTCAACAAAATACAAACTTTTTAGATAAACCAGCTAAAAGGGCAGACAAATTCATGGTTGACAATGACTCTATTGTAGAAAAATTGGCACTAAGTTTCTCGATAAATCAATGGGCCACGTCAAGTAATGATTGCAATTTCAGAATTAAAGGTCTCTGAATGTTGCTTACCTGAGCGGCACTGATGCTTTCAATACCAATAGCTTTTGCTAGACGGTCAATCTTTCTGGTAGAGACTCCATTAATCCATGCTTCTTTAATAACTTCAATCAATGCTTGTTCACTCCGTTTCTTTTTAGTAATAAAGAAGGGAATGTATCTTCCAGTACGAATCTTGGGAACCAACATGTATAAGGTTCCTAGTCTCATGTCAAATCTGCGTGGACGATAGCCACTACGATAAGCTTTCCTGGCCTCTGCATGCACACCTTTGGCTGCATTGCACTTCTCTGCAATTTCCAGTTCCATCATCTGGTTAGTCATCCATTCCATCATCGTGAATAGGGAATCATTTGCATCTTGGAATTCCAGTAGTTTCATCGTAAAAACGTGTACCCTTAGTTTCGGTCATTGGGCTTGTCTCCTTCTGTTGATCTACTTGTCAAACAGTATGGAACACCCAGTGACCTTTCTCAAACCCAAATTGCAAACTAAACTGTACATCGCCAATCAAGGCCACGTCAAGTAATGATTGCAATTTGAGATTCAAATGCGAGCAGTAATATAAAATGTCCACCAAAAAAATGTCTTCACCACCCTCCTTGTTACCCTTTTTCCTATGCCCCATTTTTAAGAAAAATGGTGATGGCTCTAAAAGCCATACCTGATTGAAGTTGCGTTGATCCCGTCTTCCATGCAACCCTCTTGAGGCTCATAATTAAATAATGCTTCCTTTTTGAATCCCACAAAACAATATTCTTTTTGTGTCATACATTACGAAAAGACAGAAGCCTTCAGCACCCCTTTAAGGGAGAGGGCAACGGCTGTAATTGTAGTCCACAATCATCCAAGTAAGATGTTAATGCCAAGTATGGATGATAGAAATATTGCAAGGAGATTAAGAGATGCGGGTGAGTTATTAGGTATAAAAGTACTCGATCATCTCATATTCAGTGATGAGTCATATAGATCTATGCTAGAGAATGATGAGTGGCAATAAGAGGCCTCCTCAATTATAACAAGTTTCATATCTCATGAACGGCTTACGCTCTTTGCAATCCTTATATTATGGACTTGAACCTAGAACGAGAATTGATACCACGACATGGAGCCATTTCGATGTCAATATCGACGTACTTCTAAAGTGAATAGTTCCTATTTCTGGATATCTACCTTCATTGCTTTCTTTTTCTATGATTATTCTTACTTAACAGTTTCATTAATATCAAGTATAACCTATTGATACTTTTTACACATGATATTACAATATTTGGACAGAGGTACCATGGATTACTCATCATACAATAAGAACAATAAGTACTACGCCGGCAGTGAAGAAAAGTTCGGTATTACTCTTGATGGTCTTGATTACATTGTAAAATTTCAAAAACCATCAGAAACAGGGCTTCTCTATAACACAATCAGTGAATATGTCGGCTGTCATATCTTCAGCATGCTAGGTATGCATGCCCAGAATACCTATCTGGGTACCTACAAAGAACGAAACATTGTCTTGATAGAAGACTTTGTCAAGAAAAACCAACAATTCGTACCTTTTAACGAAGTTGGAGATTCTTCATTGGAAAATGATAGAGAAACCTACCAGTATTCCTATACCGACATTATGCAGATGCTACAGGAGAACATAAAACTAACTCAGGTTGCAGCAACCATATCACAATTCTGGCATATGTATATAATCGATGCACTATTGGGAAACTTTGATAGGCATGGTGCCAACTGGGGCTTTATCAAAGAGAACGGTCAGTACACTCATTCTCCCATCTTTGATAATGGGTCATGCCTTTACCCAAGGATACACAGCGATGAAGCCTGTCTGGCAATCCTAGAAAACCTAGAGGAAATTGACAAACGGATATATGTGTTTCCTACCTCACAGATAAAACTTGGTAACAAAAAAAGTTCCTATTTCGATGTCATATGTAGCCTACAATATCCTGAATGCAATATAGCATTACAAGATATTACAAGGACTATAGATCTTTCACAAATAGAGGCCTTCATTGATACTATTGACGAAATCAGTGAGACTCAAAAACGGTTCTATAAAACTATAATCAAGGAACGATTCGAGAAAATCCTTTGGTTCTCTTATGTAAAACTTCAAGGAGGGACTGTATGAGATTGAATAAAGACCTTACAACACCCATCTGCCAAGAATTTACCAAACTATACAGTTTGTCAGGTGAAATCTGTTTTCAGTATACGAAAAATACTCTGTTCAAGGTTGCAAGCATTACCTATGAACTGTATGAAGATGAATCCTACCAGTATATCTTTGAGCCCTACTATGATGTCATTAATGGTTTGGAACATGTTGACTGGGGAGGCATCCCCGGTATTGACTTGTCAAAACGCCTGACACAGTATTACAGGGTATGCATGATACCAGTTTTCATAAGTGAGAGAACTCCTTCTCCAAACAGGGTCAACCTCATACAAGAATTACAAGAGGCCAACATTACTTATCTGAACAGACTTGCATGGCTCATCAATACTGATACCGTTTATACAGGTGACAGCTTGGTTGTCCAGAAAACCGGGTTCAACAACTTTTTTGGTATTTCGAGCCAAAGTGCACAATGGCATGCACTGTCGGTTTTGCAACTGCTGGGAATGAGACTTCCCATTGGTATTGATGGCAAAGCTTTTGCTGATAGCGACCGAAGCACTCTGATCAAAACCTTCCTCATCGAATATGAATTCCTTTCGGCCAAACGAAAAAAGAACCAACGTGAGGGACAACTCCAAGCAAAGGCAACAGATTCCTATACTGGAAGAAAACCACTTAGCGTACCACTACCATTGTTGGCAGAAGTGAAGAAAAAACTCAGTTGTGGCCAGATAACAGTTACCCAAGCAACACAGTTGACCAATCTTTCCAGAACTACTCTCTACAGAAGACTCAAAAAACTAGAGTAGTTTCAAAACTATGCAATATAACCTATTGAAACTCTTAAAGAGAGAAATGTCCATCTAAAAAAAGGAAGAAATGCAAATACAATAGCATCCCATAATAATTCCATACATCAAGTATCAGGCAACCAAGAAAATGGGCATATCCACGAATATAATAATGGACAAAGCAGATATCATGCACTCTCACATATGTGGAACCTTTACCTCCTACCTGATTCACTTGCTTAATAAAGACTATTGTCTATGAGGAATTGATGGAGACTGATGTGTCGTACACCATCAATTGAGTCTTAGAAATGGGAATCCATGGTCACTACAAATTTTGGATAAGAATCTCGAATAGCTAGCAGTGGAGAAAATTCTCTGTTCAAGGTTTTTTCATATTCCATTCTGTAAGCAACTTGCACATAGATTCTATTTTGTGTGTTCTCTGCAATGAAATCAATTTCTTGGTTACCCAGTTTTCCAATGTAGACTTTA
>CAYZUR010000092.1:0-6860 GCA_964481535.1 uncultured Spirochaetaceae bacterium
TCTTTAGAGTGCAATACAGTAGAGACAAAATTAATAGCCTCCATCTCGTTTTCAACATAAAAGCCATTACAATCATGAGCAAGGTGCGTACTTATCTCTATAGCCTCTCTTTGCGTTCCATCTAAGCGAGCAGATGTTGCTACAGGAAATACGCAAAGAGTGTCACAAAGAGATAAAGCTGAGACAAAATCATCATACAATGCCCTCATTCTACTCACTGTATGGGGGAGAAAGAGGAGGATGATAGCACTTTCAGGATGAAGAAGGCGTATCGTGTGTAGTGAAGATCTAATTTCACTAGGGTGATGGGCATAATCATTATAGAGGAAGAAAGGGAGAGAATCAGTATCTATCATCTGCACTCTCCCCTTTGCCCCTTTAAAGGTCTCTAATGTATTAAGCAATTCACCTAAGAAGAGTAGATCTACCCTCTCCTTAATAATCATCATAGCTAAAAGGGCTGCACCAAATTGATCACTTATTAACTTTTCACCCACTACCTGACTCGTGTACTCACTATCGAGTTGATGAATGAAGAGTGAGTAGATTGATTGACGGAAAGGATATGAGTAAGTGATAGTATTACCATCTTTTTTTCCATAGGTGATTAACGTAATATCGTTTCTCTGTTCTTCTACATATTTGATAATACGCTCTATCCCCCTCTCATCTCTGTTACAGATGATGGGAGCGTGGGGGGGTAAATTATCAATAAGGCTAAAGAAGGATGAAAACAATTGCTCTTCATCGGTAAAATAATCAACATGTTCATATTCAACATTTGTAATAAAGAGCCCTTTAAGGTGGAGATTAAGAAAATGGTCTTGGTATTCACATGCTTCGAGGATAAGGGGGGAGGAATCACTTATGTCGATCATTTCTGCCTCAAGCTCTTCTATAACTGAAGAGCCACATATTGCACTATGAGGAATGGAAAGGCGGGTAAGCATATGATGGAGTGAGAGGACGCTCGTAGTCTTTCCATGAGTACCACTTACCCCAAAGGAAGGAGAGTGGGTAGTTAACTGAGCTAATGCTTCAACATACGAATAGAGTGGAATTCCCATCTCTTTTGCTAAAGAGATAATTGGATGATTTTTGGTATATGCACTTGAATAGATAAGGTAATCTACCAAAGAGAGAGAATTGCGAGAAGGTATAGTGTGTGAAAAAGGGATAGAATTCTTAATGAGCTCACTGTCGGTGGTAAAGACTTCATCTACATCCCACCCAGAAACTTTTGCATTAATTGTGTGTAAATAGAGGGCAAGGCTACTCATTCCTGAGCCTTTTATTCCAACCATAAAAATGTGTGTTGATGAAAAAAAAGCCATCTAGTTCCCTTATTTTTATAAAAAAAAGCTGCCTATAAGTGACAGCCGTTAATGTTGAGGAAAAAGTGAAGCAATTACTTAGCGTGTTTCATTTTCGCATTACATTGCTTACAGACTTGTACTTTAGCGCCACTTACTTCTTGTTCATACATTACTTTGATTGCAGTTCTATTACAAACAGGACATGTGCCTCGTGCGTGGTTATATAGGTCTGTGATTCCAGCTCCTCTGTGTGCTTTAGCCATGAAAATCTCCTTAGGCGATTGGTTTCTTTATCAAGTTAGACTATATTGATGGAAGCAATGTTTGTCAAGCAAGTAAGATATCTCTAGAATTGATATTGGAAATTCAATAGCAAATTAAGTGGGTCGACAGGATTATTTTCTTTATACCAGCTAAGAGGAACAAGAAGGGCTACATCAAAGAAGAGAGAATTATACTGAGAACCTAGACCGAAACTTGTCACGCCATCCCAATTGAATCCAAATAAAGGGTTCCCCTCTCCTCTATTCTCTTTATATCCTGTTTGAAAAGCAATATTGAAATCTTTTATGAGTTGCAACTTTAATTCAAGCCCTACATGAACTTCTCTTTTAGCATCATCTGTTAGATGCGTGATATCGAACGCTGAAGTAAATACAAAACGATTAAGCTCATTGTCGTCACTAAATTCATTAGTATGGAGAGAAAGGCCCACTTTTGTTTGTTCTAATATAGCACTAGCACTAAGAGTTAATTCATTGGTCTCTTCATCAATTTTAAACAGGGAATCAGTGACGAGTGCTAAAGAAATATTTGGATAATCAATAAGAATTCCAAGTCCTGTGGTAAAAAGTTGCCCTTCATTACTTGGTGCATACCTGTTTAGGTATACCTGTACGATGTAATCGAGAAATGCACTATCTTTATCTATTGAGATATCAGGGCGCTGCATACGAGAGCCACTTCGTACAGAAAGACCGATACTGAAAGCAGAAAACCCATAGGCAACATTGAGTTGTATATATGAATCATTAAAAGAGGTAAAGGTGAGCGAATCACCATCAATATCTCTCTCATCAACATCAAACCCAAACCCCACAGAAAGAGCACTATAGCGAGATGCAAAAAGAAACTCTAATAGAGTGATAGGATTCTGCATCGACTTTATTGGGTCATTAGAGGTGCGGTCATCATTATCTTTGATAATTTCACTAGCCGATAAGTTAATGCTAAAAAGAGAGGAAGGTTGAGCATACAATGAGGCTGGATTTATATTAAATGAAGTCGAGCTATCAGCTAGTGCTATCCCAGCTTCGCCCATCCCCATATACCGCAAGGTAGGTTTAATGACACTAAAAACGGGGGTAACTGAGATGGTGATAAGAAGTATTATAGAAATAATAGTTCTGCTTTTCATATGTACTCCTTCCCCCTTAGTTCTAGTGTAATCAATTTTCTCACTATGTTCTATCCAACAAAAGGCTCTTTTTTATAGTATGAACTTCATACAAAAAGGTCTCTCTTGAACTAATTTCCTTTTTATAGGTGTCAAAGTATGAAGAAAGTGTTGTAAAGACTTGGTCTAGACCATCTTTTTCATATCCCACCATATAGCGCAATAAACTGATACATTTCTTTTCAAGTTTCACTTTCTCCTCCCCATTAAGATGAGAAAACTGATCAGTATACATATCCATTATTTGAGTAATAGCTAACAATGAGTCAGTAATTAGATGCTTCTCTAATAACTGAATAATTTCATCAAGCTCTTTTTCACTCATTGTTGTAAGTTTCTTATAGGAAGGAGAGTGAGTAATAACAATTCCTTTTATAAAAGAAAATCCATTGATGTGTTCATATATTGGAGAAAATACAGATTCTAGATACGAGTCTATTCGTCCTATTTTAGACGCAACCTCTATTCCTTGAGGCATAAGGAGAGAAAATGTAACTCCATCTCCTGTGATAAACATATTCTCACTCACTTTTTTCTTATCAATAGAGGCCTTCCCTCCTTTTCTCGCTTTCCCTATAGAAATTGTTTTAACAGGTGAGTGGTGTACGTGAAGAATCTCATAAATTTCATCAATACTCAAAATTCCATCACTAGGATAACTTACAATAATGTGAGGAGCATCAATTCTATTCATGAGCGTCAAGAGAGCTTTATAGCTCTCTTTAACAGAACAAAAAGGGGATTTAGTTTTTTTCCAGTCATCTCGTATTCCACTCACATTATCTAACTTACCATTACTATCGAGTTCATTTGAGGGGGCAAAATCATCCCAGAGGGCAATAGAATTAAGAAGATGGTATGCACTACCATACTGTTGAGGGTGAGATGGGGGATCAATATAGACGATATCTCCTTTATGAGTCGTAACAAAATCAAGAGCATCTTGTTGATAACTATGAGAAAAAGTAGATGTTTTGTTAAGTAAATTGGGAATAAGAAGGGTAATATCATTACTCACCCTTTTTTTTACTGAAGCAAAATTTCCCTTAATCTGTTTATGAAAAGAGGTGAAGGTCCCTGAAATATTAGCACACCGTAGTGCTTGATACAAAAGTGATACAATAGCTACATTCTTTTCATCAACGGTGAGTTTATCTTCTAAAAATGAGTGTTCTATATCGTTTCTTACTCCATCTAAAAAGAGAGCATTTTCTCTTGAATAAAAGAGCCGCTCTTTACCAATATCGATATGTTCTGAGTTTTTAGGTGCATAGTAGCGTGATAAAAAAGGTTTTCCACTTATGTAGCCACTCGTTGAAGAATAGAGACCGCTCATATTTAGATAAGAAAAATAAGCATCAATTCCACCCATGAAGGAAAACATTGAAGCAATATCTTCTTTATGAAGTGTGAGATAGACAGAGTTCACAAGATAAGAAAAATATTCTGCGTCATTCGCGACTATATTCATATTGAGAGTTTTTGCTACCCGACTTACCACCCCAGAGCCACAAAAGGGATCAACAAAAGTAATATTTTCTCTCTCTCCTTGTATATCTGTAAGAATACTTTTTAGTGAATCTATTAAAAAATGTTTGTTTTTGATTATAGAAAGGGCTTGGTCACTCTCATATCGTTGAAATTCCATTCTATACTCCTATGTTTAGTTATTCACTTCTTTTATCTTCTATCATTACTCATTGTATTTAACTTGTAACCATCTCCATTCTTTGATACATTTTACCTATAGAAGGAATGCTCATGAAAAGATTATCAGCGTTGTGGGCAAATGACAAGCTTATTTACTCATCTACCTTTATAGGTGATAAAGAAGTATTGGTTTCATCTATTTGCATCCACACTAAAGATTGTAAAAAACACTCTTTGTTTGTTGCTCAAAAGGGTCTTCATTTAGATGGGCATAATTTTATCAACAAAGCAATAGAGATGGGAGCCACTGCAATAGTTCACTCATCACCTCTTGAAAATATCGTTGATGGTGTTACCTATATCCAAAATGAGTCAGTCCATCTAGTCTCTTCTCTTTTAGCATACAACCTATACGGACCTTATCCCTCTTTTATTATAGGGGTAACAGGAACTGATGGAAAATCTACCACCTGTGAATTTCTCCATTCAATCCTTTCATCCCTTGGGGCAAAGTGTGGACTTCTTTCTACTATCTCTATAGATACAGGTAGTGGAAAAATAATGAGCCCATACCGGATGAGTACACCGACAGTAGATATCCTCTATCCATTTTTACATGAGTGTTATGAAAATGCAGTTGATTATGTGATACTTGAAACTACAAGTCATGGGTTAAGTGAGAAAACAGCACGAGTAACATATATTACCTTCAGTGCAGCTATAATAAGTAATATTACAAGTGAGCATCTCGACTTTCATAAAACACTAGACTCGTATATTGATGATAAAATGAATCTAATAAGGCAGCTTTATCCCAACTCGCCCATTGTTATTCAAGACACGTTTGCCTATAGACATATTGTTGAGTCTCTCCTCACAGATCAAAAACATCTCTACACCTATGCGGTTGAAACGCCATCCACTGAGGCGTTGATTAGAGCTTCCACCACTGCAATCTCTTTAGAGAAAAGAACTCTTGTTATTAATAAAGGATATGAGGAGGCCCAATTCCAATTAGCATATACTCCAAGTGTATATACTAATAATTTTATAGCATCTCTCACACTCGCCTCTATTATTACAAAAGAACCATTACAAAAACTTATTGGAGACAACCTCACAATTGATAAAATGTCTGGAAGATTTGAAATTCTCTACAATCAAGATGATAAAATTATTATTAATGATTTTGCCCATACAAAGAATGGATTTCTCAATCTCTTTGCTTTTATAAAAATGCTCTACCCATATCACTCTATCATCGCCCTGTTTGGGGCTGCTGGAGAGAGAGATAAAAGTAAGAGAGAGAATTTGGGAGAAATGGCATCGACTTTTTGTGATGTATTGTACCTCACAGATGAAGACTCTAGAGGAGAAGATGTTTTTACTATCATCCATGATATTAAAAAGGGTTTTGTCAGTGAAAATAAAATCAAAGTCTATGAAATACGTAGTCGAAGAGAGGCTGTACATAAAGCCATCTCACGGTTAAAGAAGAATGATATCCTCCTCTTACTCGGGAAGGGGCATGAAAAGAGTATAGATCATGGCTCCTACATTGAAGAGTATAATGAAACTCAAATAACACTTGAGTGTATTAGAGGAATGGTTTGAAAGCAAATAACGAGATACGTGTAGCTCTCATGTATGGAGGGATAAGTCATGAACATGAGATATCTCTATTAAGTGGGGAGAGGGTATATAGAGAACTTATCAAAAAAGAATTTTCTGTGACTCCTATATTCATCGCAAAAAGTGGCAAATGGTATATTCAAGACAATGAAGAAAATTCTCCCCTCTGTGTAGGAGAAGATCCAGAAAACCTCTTATTTCTCTTACCCTCAGGTGGAATATATCATAAAGGAGTACATCTACAACTCGATGTTGCCATCCCCATTACCCATGGTAAGGGGGGAGAAGATGGAATTCTTCAAGGACTCTTAGAAATTATTCACATGCCATACATTGGACCATCCCCTCATTCATCGATGATGGGGATGCATAAAAGAGTCGCTAAGTTAATCGCACAAGAAGCATCTATCCCGGTTGTCCCACATATAAGTCTCTCATTGTATGATAGTACCCAACTCACCTCCCATTGCTCTATCTCTAAGAACATTGCTCACATTGTGGGCTATAGTGAATATAAAATGAGTACATTAAGTGATCTATTTTCTGTTATCACGTCCCGATTAGGATCTTCTCTTATCATAAAGGCAGAAGATGAGGGTTCAAGTGTAGGAGTTGAAGTATTTAGAGAAGAAAGTGAAGAGAGTTTTTATGAAAAGCTAATGAAAGTATTCACCTACTCCTCTCTTGTGTTAGTTGAGTCCTACATCTCTAATATGGTTGAAATAGAGTGCGGTGTGTTTAAAGGAGATCATATTATTGCAAGCAATCCTAAGGTGATTGCTAACCCTAAAACTGAAAACCCCCAT
>CAYZUR010000093.1:0-6850 GCA_964481535.1 uncultured Spirochaetaceae bacterium
AACTAACTTCACCACACTGCATAGAAGGTAATAGGTTCACTAAGAAGAAGAATATCAATGAGGGGAATGTCGAATCGAATCACATTATTTCCCTCTATTATTCCCCCCTCTTGAGAAATAATAGTAGATGGGGTCGTGAGCTGTAAGGAAATAATACTTTCTCTTATCTCCTGTGGCCCTTTTTCATCTAAAATATAACTAATCATCTCATAATACTCATCTTCACTCATCCCTTCATTATAAAGTGGGCCAAAAGTTTCAAAGTTTTCATCTGCTAAAAAGGGGACAATACGGGTAAGTTCTGGGTAGTTGTTGATATCGAGAAAGAAGTCGAGTCGCTCTCTATTTCCAGTTCTTTTTATTGTTACAATAGACTGCTCTTCTCTGTTATTTAGATCTTTTAATAACTGTGTGAGACTTGAGAAGGTGAAGTCAATAAAATACGTATAATCATTTAATTTGAGGGATGAAATATAGGAAGTGCTTGAGGCTTTAGAGAGTTCCTTTGTAAAGTTCTCAATCGAAGAGTCAAGAAGTGGTTTGGGGTTTTCTTCTTCACTAAAAGGTTGGAAATCTTCAAGAACTGTAGCAAAGAAGGGTGTAACACTTAAATCTGTTGTAGCCCACCCACTGCCACCACGTGACAAACTTATTCCCTGCTGCATTACACAACTACTCAACGATAAAATTATTATTAATGATAAGAGAAAAAGTTTTATTGTTCGATTCATTCACACATCCTTACTTTTTGTATCTATACTATAATGGATATTGAGATTTTATCAATTAGGTGAGGAGATTAAAGAAAATCTGATTACCTGATGCATAGATATAATACTCTCTTTCCATCTCATTATTTTTATATTTATTGTTAAACCATTCAATACTAAGAGTGTCTAACTGCGCTAATTCATCTGGTTCATAGAAGAGTCTCACTACCGGATTATCTCCTGTTTCTTGTAAATAACTTATTCCTTGATGCATTTCAATGTAACTTAGAAGTATGGGCAGCATATGTACTAAATGTTTTTTTCTGTAGATATACGAGATAAACATATCTTGTACCTCATAGGTATCATCCTCATTAGAAATATTTTCATCTTGCATAAAGGTCGCAAATTGAGAGAAGAATTGTGAAGCTTTCATTCTCAAAGGATCTAGCATAATGTGAAACCACATCACGGCATTCCCTTTTGTATAAAAAATATCACACGCCTCTTTTATTAATAGAGCTCTATTAATATCTTCTTTACTCATTGTCTGACTTTCAATGAGTTCATATGGAGTATGATGTTGGTAGGAAATAGCAAAGTCATCTTTTTTATCGAAAAGCTCAGTTCCAGGGAGGAGTGATAAGAGAAAGATATCAATATTGCTTGGTTTAAGAGAGAGTGTATAATCGATACTCTCAAGAAATGATTCTAACGTATCATCAGGGAGACCAATGATGAGATCAAGTCCAAAGACAACATTGTTTTTATGTAACAGATTAATCTTTTCTTTAAAGAGAGATGGGTTAAACTGCCTGTTAATCCTTTTTAATACCGCAACATTGCTACTTTGAAGTCCAATTTGTAATGAACAGTAGAGTTTTCCAAATAAGGCAGCACTTGGTGCGTTTAACAACTCTGCCCGTATTTCAAATGTGTAGTGGATGTCTTGGGGACTTTTTTTTACAAGAAATGTGAGTAATTGAATTGTCCGCTCTTTTTCCATATTGAATGTTGGGTCGAGGACAAACACATGGGTTACTTCATTCTCTATTATGTGATGTAATTCTTTTTCAATTCTCTCAAAATCATAATTTCTTACACTCCGTGTCCCCTTTGATTCAAAACAAAAGGCACAGTTAAAAGGACACCCACGGGTGAGTTCCCACAGTATTCCTGAGTAGTCATCTAATTCAATGGAAGGATGTAAAAGGACAGAATGAAGATATTTGAGTTCCTTAGGAAATGCTATCTTTGTATTTGGGCGTAGTTGAGTGTATATCCCATCTCCTACTATTTCTTCCCCTTTTAGCCACTTCTTTATAGCAACAGTACTACTCTCTTCTCCTTCTCCAAGGAGGAGAAATGAACACCCTAAACTAATGAGTTCTTCTGGGTGAGCAATTGTTTCAGGACCCCCAGCGAAGATTGTCGTATTGGGTGAAAAGATACGAAAGTGGTATAAAAATTCATTCATCCATTCTCTGTTAAAGAGGTATATCGATAGCCCAATAAGGTCAATAGATTGCTTAGAAAGTTCTTTTGCTATTGTTTTAGGGTCATGCTGGTCAATGTAGTAGTGAGTGTGGAATATCGTATTATCTATATATATCACACTATCTTCTAAGAGCGATACATAGATAGCGAGTGATCCTAGAGGGAAAGAGAGATTACCCATTTCAATTGATGCTGCGATTAAGTATATATTCATCTTATCGTACTCTCACATCACCAAAGAGGCATAAGACTCTGAGTGTGAGGGTGGGGCCATGAGCATGGCGAGAAGACATTCTTCTCCTATCTTTGATATCACCTAGGATTGGGTTTCCTTTTACCACAACGTTCACATTATCTGGAACATACAAGTCGACATCTGAAAAGATTGAAGTCACTTCAATAATAGTCTCCTCTTCACAATTAGCATGTTTTGCATCATAAGAGAGATCTGCAAAAAGAGCAAACAAATGTGTTCCATCAATTATCTTCTCATCTATTATTACATCCCTATCATTAAAGACTGATATAAAGGATGTATTTTCGTTTAATCCCATATGCGTATGTTTTCTCCTATTGTTTTCTGTATCTCTTTTTACCATGATATTAATACCAAAGAGAATAATGAAGGCGGCTAAAATATAAGAACCTTTAAAAACGTTCCCAATCCAACCTGCATTTCTCCCTATATAAGAAATAGCAAAAAAAGCCATTGCAATATTATAGATGCTTATCCCTTTTTTTATCATATTATAGATAGCATATCCTAATATAATGTAGATCCACCAGGGTTTAAGAATAGAAGAGATCGTATCAGGATTTCCCTTTAAGAAGAACAAAATTCCAACAACAATGATACCTAACCCTACAATATTCGTAGTGCTCCTTTGTTTCATTTTCCCATAATGTAGTCAAAATAGATGTACTGTCAATCGGTAGTGAAAATCTAAGGGTAATGAAAGATTATATATAGGCTCTATCTTTTGCTAAAAATCCCAATCCTTTATAGCAGGCTTTTTTACATGGAAGACCATACGTATGGTTTTCAGTATTACGATGAGGACAAAAGAATGTGATTAGTGCAGGGCTTGTCTAAGAAGTCAATTTATAGAAAAATATATCTGCTTGTTTGGCGATAATGATTCTCTTACTCTCAACGTTTTATTAGCTTTTTTTATTTAGGATTTGTAGGCCTCTCCACCTCCATTCAGAATATATACAACAATTTTTCTCACTGTGTGAAAGTTTTGCTGTTCTACAAAAAATTAGCATATTCAGTAGTAGCAATCTTGTTACGTTGCTATTCCTTTATAGCTCTTTACTATGATATACATGAATACGTTTCTCTTCATCACAATGGTGCTCATCGTTGACAAAACATTGATGAGTACCTATAACTGTTACTCATGCACTTTGTAGAACAATAGAAAGGTAGCATGTTATAAGGAATTTATGTCATGGCCAAACAAAAAGTAGAGACCCAAAAGACACTTATTATTGTTGAGTCTCCAACAAAAGCACGAACAATAAAGAAGTTTCTCCCATCAAATACTCAGGTAATTGCCTGTAATGGACATATTCGTGATCTCCCGAAGAAGAACATTGGAATCGATATAGCAAACAACTATACCCCTGAATATGTAATTAGTACTGGAAAAGAGAAAATTATAAAAGAATTGAAAAGTGAACTTGCAACAAGCTCTCATCTCTTGTTAGCAACTGATGAAGATAGAGAAGGTGAATCTATCTCATGGCACTTACTACAAGTACTTAAACCAAAAGTTCCCTACCAAAGAATGGTATTTCATGAAATCACCAAAAAAGCTATTACACATGCAATAGATAATGGAAGAGAACTCGATATGGCACTTGTCAATGCACAAGAGGCACGAAGAATACTCGACAGGCTCTATGGCTATACCCTTTCCCCTTTTCTTTGGAAAAAACTCAGTGCACCAACACTATCAGCTGGAAGGGTTCAGTCCCCTGGACTTCGCCTTATTGTAGAAAAAGAGAGAGAAAGAATTGCATTTAGGCAAGGAACCTATTCTGATGTTGTCGCACAGATAGTAACAAGGGAACAAAAGAACCTTCCCTTTGAAGCAAAACTAGAAATTGTCGATAATAAAAAAATAGCAACAGGAAAAGATTTTGATGCTGCAACAGGAACACTTACACACCCAAATAAAGTAACTCTTATTGAATCAGGCAGAGCACAAGTAATTGCAAAAGAGGTAAAAGAAGCTCACTGGAAAGTTGTTAGTGTGAGTGAAAAAGAGAAAAAGAGTAGACCTTCTCCCCCATTTATTACAAGTACACTACAGCAAGAAGGATCGAGAAAACTCTACTTAAGTGCAAAAGATACAATGAAAGTTGCTCAAAAACTCTATGAAAGTGGACTTATTACCTACATGAGAACAGATAGCCCCGCTTTATCAACAGAAGGAATAAAAGGGGCACGAGATGCAGCAGGAACTCTCTTTGGTCTCGAGTATCTCTCACCCAGTGTGAGAACCTACTCAGCAAAGAATGCCTCTGCTCAAGAAGCTCACGAAGCAATTCGACCTGCAGGAGAAACCTTTGTTCATCCAGATGATGCGAACCTACATGGGAAAGAATTTGCCCTATATGACCTTATCTGGAAAAGAACCCTTGCAACTCAAATGGCTGATGCCATTAAAGCAACAACAAGTGTGAAGTTTGATGTACTCGATTACACATTTGGGGCAACTGGAAACAGAATTGTATTTCCTGGATTCATCAGGGTCTATGTAGAAGGGAAAGATGACCCTGAAGCAGCACTAGAAGATATTGAAAAATTCCTTCCAACCATTACAACAGAGAGTGACATTGAAGTTAATGAAGCAAAGAGTGTAGATCATGAGACAAAAGCACCTGCTCGTTTTACAGAAGCTACCCTAGTTCAAGAACTAGAGAAACAAGGAATAGGGCGACCATCTACCTATGCCTCAATTATCGATAAATTATTTGAAAAGAAATATGCAATGAAAGAGAGTAATGCCCTTATTCCAACATTCATTGGCTTTGCGGTAACACAACTATTGGAGAAGAACTTTGAATCGTTAGTTGATTTTAATTTTACAAGTAAAATGGAAGAAGACCTCGACAATATTGCCACAGGCGAAGTTGATCAAGTGAAGTTCCTTACATCTTTCTATGAAGGAGACAAAGGACTTGAGAAACTAGTAAACGAAAAGATGGAGAGTGTAGATATTACAGATGCGAAACAAGTAGATCTTCCTCACCTTTCTAATCAATACAAAATCTTAGTAGGAAAGTTTGGCCCTTATGTAAAAATAGCTAATGGAGAAGATATCTCTGCATCAATTCCTTCTGAGCTTTTTCCTGGTACCATTACAGATGAAGATATTCAAGGACTTATTCAAGCTAAAAAAGATGGACCAGATATAGTGGAGCCACTATTTCACCATCCAGAAACTAAGTCTCCTATTTATTTCCTTAGTGGTCGGTTTGGACCCTATTTCCAACTTGGAGAAAAAGGGGATAAAAAGAATCCTCCTAAAAATGCTTCAGTTCCAAAAGGAAAAGATGGAAGTCAAATGACCTTAGAAGAAGTTCTTTTCATTTTATCTCTCCCTAAAGTGTTAGGAAAAGATCCTGAAACGGATGAAGAGATTAAGGTTGGTATTGGCAAGTTTGGTCCCTACGTTGCCCTTGGTCGAACCTATGCCTCTGTCCCTGAGTTTGATAAACTCATCTCTCTTACTCTCGATAAAGCAATTGAGATTACAAAATTGGCAAAAAAACAAAAAGGAACAAAAGGACAAGCTGCAGAACCTGTGAAATCATTTGGTGAAGTAGATGGAAAACTTCTAGCGGTGTTTACCGGTCGTTTTGGATTATATGGTAAATTTGGTAAAGATAATTTTGCCCTTGAAAAAGAGATGAAAAAAGACCCCTCTTCCCTCGACACTCTCACTGTTGAGAAGATGTTAGAGTTGTATAAGAATTATATACCAAAAGAAAAACCTAAAAGAAAGACAACTAAGAAGAAAAGTAGTTAACAAAAACAAAAAAAAGGGGGGGGATAATTCCCCCTTTTAATACGTTATAGTGAAAAGAGTCTGAGTTTTACCCCAATTAATGGGTAAAGATATGTTATCCAAAATCCTGTTACAAAGTAACGTAAAAATCCAACAACCATATGATCTGGTAAGAAAGCCTTTGACCCTTGAATTGCAATGATGAGAATAAGGCCAATAATAAATCGGGTTATTGTCTTATTTCGAGGACCATCTGTTTTATAATCAAGGTATTTTTGAGCTAAACTAAATCCAACATATCCACCACCTAAAAGACTTAAGAGCTTCATCACATCAGTGTATCCCACAGCATCACTCATGCCACTCTCTATTGTCAACACAAGTACTACCCCAAGAACTGTACTAATGAGTCCAACAATGAGGGTAACACTGATAAGTCTCTCTTTATTGTCATAAAGTTTTTCAAATATTGGGTATAAAAAGGCAGTTCCACCAATACCAAGGGCAAGACCTGCAAAGACATCAATCGGCCAGTGAACCCCTAAATACATCCGAGATATTGCAACAAAAAATATTGCCAAGGCACATAGTATTGAAATTGCCCTTTTCTTATAGGTGTAG
>CAYZUR010000094.1:0-758 GCA_964481535.1 uncultured Spirochaetaceae bacterium
GTCAAGACCTGATTAATCAACTGGAGAACTTTCGGGCTCGCCTTTGATAAGTTCAATATAATTCCCAAAAACTGCTGGGGTATTTGCATCTGTACTTTCTATTGGAGTACCTGTAAAACCAATATAAGTTGCTTTGGGTAAGGCATCACGCATGTACTTTGCAAAACCGTAAACGATTCTCTGACCAATCACATCACCTTCTTCGTTTTTATCATCTATTGTTTTTGCCTTAAATCCATATTGAGTACGATGTGCTTCATCTGCAATAACAATAATGTTTTCTCGTTCAGATAGCGTTTCGTAAACATTGCCATTTTCAGGCTGAAATTTCTGAATAGTTGAAAAGATAACTCCCCCTGAAGCCACTTTTAATTTCTCTTTTAAATCTTCACGGTTTGCAGCCTGCTTAGGTTCTTGTCTTAAAAGCTGTGTTGATGATGCAAAAGTATCAAACAACTGGTCGTCCAAATCATTTCGATCAGTAATCACCAAGACAGTTGGATTATCCAGAGCCAAAACAATCTTACCAGTAAAGAATACCATTGAAAGTGATTTGCCACTACCTTGAGTATGCCAGACAACACCACATTTTCTGTCACCTTTGGGTTGCGAGTTTATTCCCGGCAATCCATAACTTGCAGGATCCTCCATTGCTACGCAACCCTCATCCCCGCTTCTCCCAAAGGGAGAAGAGCCAGAGGAAACGCAACCCTCATCCCCGCTTCTCCCAAAGGGAGAAGAGCCAGAGGAAACGCAAC
>CAYZUR010000094.1:858-6833 GCA_964481535.1 uncultured Spirochaetaceae bacterium
CCTCATCCCCGCCTCTCCCAGAGGGAGAAGAGCTTAAATCATCATCAAGCTTTGTGGTATATCCCGTTGCTCGTATTGCTGATTCTACAGCTTTGTTGACAGCATAATACTGATGATAAGCAGCCAATTTCTTAATAGTAGTTACCATTGTAATGGTAGTACTATTATTATTACTACTATCCCTCTCTGTCCGTTGGACATCTCTCCCAGAGGGCGAGAAATGCTTCGCAATATTTTCTAAAACGATTTGTGGATTATCTAACAACTCCTTATTCTGAAAACGAAGAACTTTGTTACCTAAACTCGTTAAATATTTATCCCTCTTTGTATCTTTTTTCTTCTTTCTTACTGCTAAATATTCTAAAATTCTATCTTTTACATCTCTTAAGCCATAGTGATCTCTCTCTAATATTTTAGATGCTGATTCTAAGGTGAAATCTTCTGGTTCACTATCATTCCAAGGAAGTGCTGCAATAGTTTCAAGATAGTTTCGAGTAATTGAGTATTCAGGTGAGTTGGGATCGAGGGACTGGAATTTGTCGAGTTCATTTTTAACTGCTTCCGCCACTTCTCCTTCTAATTTGAGCTCACCGATCTGTTTGCTAATCTTTTCAAACACAGCGGTGCGTGGGTCACTAGTAAGTCCAAGTTCATGTTGAATATGTTTTAATTCTTCACGTAAGAAATATTCCCTTTGGTTCTTTTCAAGTTTAGAGTTTACTCTCGACTGAATTTGTTCTTGCATCTGAAGTACTTGTTGCTCTTTTTTGATGTGAACAAGGACTCGCTCCATTCTTCGTCTTACATTTAGGGTTTCGAGAATGCGTTGTTGTCCTCTACGATCAATATTAATAATTGATGCAATAAAGTCAGCCATTTTTCCACTTTGATCGATATTCACCATATTTAGGCGCATCTCTTCAGTGAATAGGGGATTTCCTCTACTTAGCTTCTTTGTTTCATTAATGAGCTGACGAGTCCATGCTTTTAGTTCAGTTGGGTTATCTTCAATATCTTCAAGATAGGTAACATCTGCTACAGTGAATTTTCCACCAGTGTGGAACTCTTTTACTTGGAATCTTTTTATGGTGGAAATGAATATATTCATCCCTCCATCTGGAAGTTTGATTCTCTTAATAATCTTTGCAACAGTTCCAACTCGATACATGTTATCTGCTTCGTAGTCTACTTTATTTTCATCTTTTACTAGCAAGAGGCCAATATTGCCTCCGTGGTTCAAAGCTTGATTTACAATTTCAATATCCTCTTTGCTCTCTATAACAAGCGGGGTAAATAACCCCGGAAATATTGGGTTACCCACGAGAGGGAGTATAAATAAATTGCGGGGGAGCGTTTGCTCAACGGGCATAAGTTCTTGTTCTGCCATGATAATTCCTCCACATATATTGTGTATTAATCTTAGTTATTCTTCACTAATGTAATAAAATTGAGACTCAGTGTGTAGGGTAAACAGATAAATATTAGAGAAAGGATGAAGAGTTTATCGCTTTTGCTATACAATGAGCCCCATCTTTGTTGGGATGAATTCCATCGGTGGTAAGAAAGAGAGCTCTCTCTTTACTCAATTGTGCTGCTTTTTCTTCATCTCCTGCGATAAAAATTGCATCTTCTTCTATTGATTTATTGTTTTGGGGGAGGAAATCAGCTACTGATTTGTTACTTAATTCCTTTTCATACTCACTAAAGAGATCTATTACTCCAATTGATAATTCTTTTCCTATTTCCTCTATTACAGAATTGTATTGTGTTGTAATAGATAAAAGATCTTCTCTTGCATAAGAGGCTTCTGATGCAATATTCATTATGTAAAATGAGAAGGTTGGATAGGTAATCTGTACTTTTTGTAATCGCTTTACTATTTCTTCTTTCCAATGAGATAGGGTGGGGGGGGTACTCACTTTCTTGTTCTCGACATATTCACTCCATCCATTGGTATCATTTGAGAGGTATGAGTATAATGCATCATTTACTCCTCCTTGAAAGATGATGGATGAGTGGGGAGCCTCTATTTTTTTAATATGGTGAGTGCTGAATGTGATGATTTGCTGTAACGTAGCCCCATTCCACCCTTTTGTAATAAAAGAGGTATCTAAATATTTGACATATCCTATACCAAAATGTCCCCTCGTAATGCTGTCGCCAAAGATGTAGATACTCATGAGACGATCTCTTTAGTCCCTTTTCTTACCCAATAGACTCCAAGGTAGCAAAGAGGTGTATCAATAACTGCAAAGAGCACTTTAAATGCCCAATAGGGCACGATGAGTGAGAATATGAAGGATGGGGTGTATTGTGGTGTTATATGATAAAAAGCAATAAACATAAAGATCGTTGTATCAAAGAGCTGACTAACCATTGTACTTACGTTGTTACGAATCCATAGGTGTTTATTCTTTGTTACCTTCTTCATCACAGAAAAGGTAAATACATCAATGTGCTGCGCAATATAAAAGGAGATGAGAGACGCTATTGTCATCCTCATTGAAGATGCAAATATTGACTCATAGCTCTCTTGTAGATTCCATGTTGCATTTGCCGGCAGGGTAATACAAAGACCCATCATTAAAAACATAAAAATGAGCATTCCTGTTGAGATATTCACGATAAGGGCACTTGTCTTTCTTCCATACACTTCTCCAATGATGTCAGTGACGAGAAAGAGGATCGGGACAAAGAATACTCCAACTGAAGCTCTCACAGAACCAAGGGTGGTGATTTTACTTCCAAGTGTATTTACAAGTACCATTGAGGTAATATAAAAAGCGAAAAGAATCATTAATTTGTTATCTTTTTTTTCCACAGTGCTATCCTTATCAAAAAATGAGGGTAATTGATGAATACCTTAAACAAATCTCATCATTTGGTAAATAGATACCCTACCAGTGAATTGATAAATTCCCTGTAGCGTTTCTCTCTTTTGAAAGAACCTTTCTTACACTTTCAAATGTCATAGGAGACTCTTCATAGAGGGCAATAGTGACGATAGAGGATTGTAAGAAAAGGGCATCATATGGGTCTTTTAAGGAGACTACAATGGTTGGAATTCCTGTAGCTCCAAGAGAGTTTGCAAGGGCAAGGTCGGATGGATGGGCATATCCATCTTTAAGAGCAATAATAATAGAAGTATTATCACTTGCCTCTTCAATGAGGTGGTTTATTTCACTGTTTTCTATACTACTAGTAAACTCGAAAGCTTCTCCACCAAGTCGTTGCTGCATCCAACTAGCAAATGATTCTCTTTCATCCCCTTCTTCTCTTTTCTTACTTAAGAAAATGGGATTATCACCAAGGTCTGGAAGCTCTTTTTCTTGCCCATTTAAGAGGGTAACAGATCTTTCAATAATTGAATTTACAATAGCGATGTGGTTCTCTTTATCGTACTCAGTGTGTATACTCTTAATTCTCATATTTTCTATTTGCTTAATATGGGCGATGTGTTCATCATAATTGAGATATCCACTATGTAAGGCTTCTTGTGTCGAGTTATAGATCTTTTCTATATGATCTAATCGGGCAGAAATAATAATTTGATTACAGCCACTTATTAGGCTCTTCATTGCAACAGTCTCTATGGGGAGATGATTACTTATATCACTGTGGTCAACTTGAGAGGCAATAACAAGGCCATCAAATCCCAGTTCTCCTCTAAGGTACTCATTTATGAGGCTCTCTGACATACTTGCTACCATCATCTCACTACTAAATGCTTTATAGTAGTAGGGGGCAACTAATAATGCTCGGGCCTCTTTTTCTATTGCCCTTTCAAAGGGATAGAGTTCTGATTCCTGTAGCTCTTCTAATGTTTTATCGTTAACTCCAATACTCTCTTCATCTCCATGATACACTGTACTCTTACCTGGAAAGTGGTGGAGAATAGGGAGGATTCCCCCTTCAATATATCCATGCTGCATCGCGATGCCAAAGCGACTGACAATATCATTCAGGTTGCTAAAACTCATCGTATCTTCATTTCTATTGAGTGTGTGAGTGTGAAGTTCTAAGGATGGTCCAATAATTGCATCAAATCCTATCTTTTTGAGTTCCACCGCATGAAGTTTTCCAATACTATACGCATTTCCCTCATCTCCTGTAGCACTAAGGGCTAAGGGGGAAGGAATAGGTGTCATAAACGTGTTGGTGATATCTGCACACTCATTAGAATAATCAAGAATAATGAAGGGCTCTTCACTATTCCTTTCTCTGATAGTGCGAGTAATATCATCTATGAGGTGAGTTAATTGTTCTAATTCAATAATATTTTCTTTTTGAACGAGGACAGAAGAAATACCAAAGCGAGATACTGCTTCAATGAAAGAATCCTGTATCTCAGTACCCTCTATTAATATGATAAATCTAGAACCAATCTTCTCTTCTTTACCCATATCTTTTGCTCCTCAAGCACAATCTGCTTTACACTCCTTATAATATCAGCATATACGCATATATTCAACGCAAGAGATAGATACGAGATGATAGAACTCTATAAAAAAAGTGTTGCAATTTGTTGCACCTTTGTTATACTGTATCTACGATAAACAACATAGATTGTTCAAAACCCTATTATATATGGAGAAAAAAAGAATGGAAAAAGGTAAATTAATTGTCATTGCAATAGGGGGAAACTCTCTTATTGAAGATGCTAAACATGTGAGTGTTACAAGCCAATATGAAGCAGCTCGAAAAACAGCATCCCACATAGTTCGCTTAGTGCAAGCTGGAAACAGAGTTGTTATTGCCCATGGAAATGGTCCTCAAGTTGGCTATATTCTCCTAAGAGCAGAATTCTCAAAGTCTATCTTACACACAGTTCCACTTGATTCATGTGTTGCTGACACTCAAGGAGCAATTGGATATCAACTTCAAATGGCCCTTAATAATGAATTTAATAAAGCAGGTCTCCATAAACAGGTCGTTACGATTGTTACCCAAGTTGAAGTAAATAATGACGATCCTTCTTTTTCATCTCCAAGTAAACCAATTGGCTCATTTATGAGTGAAGAAGATGCATCAGAACATCGAAAACAAGATGGTTGGGACGTGATGGAAGACGCAGGAAGAGGATATCGACGTGTAGTTGCTTCTCCTAAACCTGTTTCAATTGTAGAACTTGAAACTGTAAGAACTCTTGTTGATAACGATGTGATGGTGATAGCAGCTGGAGGGGGTGGAATCCCTGTAGTAAGAAACGAAGATGGCTCCTTCGTTGGCAAAGAAGCTGTTATTGATAAAGACTTAGCTGCAGCTCTTATGGCTAAAGAATTAAAAGCTGACCTTTTTGTTATCTCTACTGCAGTTGAAAAAGTATCACTTAACTACGGCAGACCTGAACAAAAAGATTTAGATACCATAACATTAGATGAATGTCAGCAGTATGTAGATGAAGGTCACTTTGCACCAGGAAGCATGCTTCCTAAAGTACAAGCAATGATGGACTTTGTAAAATCTACTGGTAATGTTGGCCTTATCACAAACCCAGAGAATATTTATGACTCTCTCTATCATGGTAAAGGGACTAAGATTGTAGTGAAATAATAGTTCTACATCTTCTCTTCTTACCAAAACAAAATCTGTAGGTGAAGAAAAAAACAAACATGAAAACATGAGATGAGAAATAGAAAGAACAGAAAGAACGTACATACATAAAAGATGGCTCATTTCGCGATGTATAGTGATTTTAATCATTCGGCACTTGATGAGAGGTAGTAGTGTTTTCAAAATCACTAAGGTCGAAAACTAATCCTTTCGATTGTTTCAAGCAATAAAATGGCGATTTGGCTGCTTGATTTCTTGTTTCATCAATCTTTTTTTGAGGCTCTTCTGAAAGAAGCAAAATTGGGCTAATCACTAACATCTACAAAATCAGCCTTAAAAATTAAAAAGAGATGGCTCTAATCGAATTAATGATTATCAAGGATTGTTTCTACAAAATCACGAAATGCTCCCATTCCTCCAGA
>CAYZUR010000095.1:0-6817 GCA_964481535.1 uncultured Spirochaetaceae bacterium
AAGTGCATTCCTTTGTGTTCTCTACTACCAAACAATAGGCTCTTTTGTGTTGTTCACTGGGGCCATATTTTTTTTATTTTCTGATTTCCTCATTTCAAAACAGATACTGCTTGATAATAAAAAAGATGAACTCGCTATCATGATTAGCTATATTTTAGCTCAATTTCTTCTCATTATTGGAATTATTCTCCTTGAAGGGATGAAATAAAGGTTGCATGAATGAAGAAAAGTTGTGTATAGTAATGCTCTATGGAAGACCCTTTATCGCAACATACACAACATTACGAGTTAATACCTACTCATAAGAAGGATTGGTATTCATGACCATTCATATTCTTGTTATTGTAGTATTATTAGTTCTATCAGCATTTTTTAGTTCTGCAGAAACAGCGTTTACTTCGCTTTCTTTTTTGCAGGTGAGAATGCTTGAAATAGATGAAAGAAAAAGAAGTATTCTTGCTTTTCATTTAGCAAGTACGCCAGACTTACTTCTTACCACCATCCTTATTGGAAATAATATTGTTAACCTTAGTGCTTCTGCCCTTACTACAACGTTTGCCCTCTCAATTTGGGGAAATACGGCAATAAGTATAGCAACAGGAGTGCTCACTCTCCTCATTCTTATCTTTGGGGAGATTGTGCCAAAACAATTAGCAATTACGTATAATATGAAATTTGCTAGATTTTCTGCTTATCCTATTAAGGTATTAACGATTGTATTATATCCAATAATTATTGCTATCAGATGGATAAGCTCTCTTATTACCTCCCTTTTCAACCATGAAGCAGAAGATTCTCTATCATTAGATTCCTTGATGCATGTCGTTGATGTTGCAGAAAATGAGGGCATAGTAGATGAATATGAAACTTCACTCGTACAGAGAGTTCTCCATTTTAGTGAAGCTCCTGTAAAAAGTGTGATGACTCATAGAACTGATGTGTTTAGCCTTTCAGATACCCTTACTCTCAAGGAAGCCTATATTCCCATTATTCATAGTGGGTACTCTCGAATCCCTATCTACCATGAAAGTCCAGAAAATATTGTAGGCGTTGTCTTAATTAGAGATTTACTGTTAGCTGAGGTTCAACACAGAGGCGATGAGCAGTTACATGTATTCCAGCACACTCCTTTATATGTACCAGAGACTCGAAAAGTTGATGATATGTTATTCCAATTCCAACAAAACAAACTTCAAATTGCAATCATTCTTGATGAATATGGGGGCTTAAGTGGAGTGGTAACATTAGAAGATATTATTGAACAACTTTTTGGTGAGATTTATGATGAACATGAAATTGGTCATCCTTTACGGATTGTTCCAGAAGACGAAGGATCATATCTTATAAAGGCAGATACTTCATTACAAGAAATTAATGATCAGTTAGACCTCTACTTAAGTGGACATGATTTATCAAAAACGTTAGCTGCTTTCTTAATTGAACAACTTGGAACAATCCCTATTCCGGGAGATAAGTTAGAATTGAGTTTCGGGACATTCACTGTGGTGAAAATGAAGAAAAAAAGAATTGAACATGTAAGATTACGCCTTAATGAGCAATCTCTCATAACTTAAAATAAGCGGTTGCATTGACACCTTTAAGGCTCCTAGGTATGATTCCGTCATGAGTAGTTATCCATTTGAAAAAATTGAATTGAAGTGGCAAAAGTTTTGGGAAGATACCCAAATTTTTACAGTACATGAAGACCCCTCTTTCCCATTAGAAAAAAGAGCATATGTACTCGATATGTTCCCATATCCATCTGGATCGGGGTTGCATGTAGGGCATCCTGAAGGTTATACAGCAACAGATATCTATTGTCGTTTTTTAAGAATGAATGGATTTAATGTCCTCCATCCAATGGGCTTTGATTCTTTTGGTCTTCCAGCAGAAAATTATGCTATTAAAACAGGAACTCATCCAAAAGCAACAACTGAAGCTAATATTGATAATTTTAGAAAACAGATTAAACGCCTTGGGTTTAGTTATGATTGGTCGAGAGAAATCTCGACTCATACTCCCCAGTATTATAAATGGACTCAGTGGATATTCTTAAAACTCTACGAACAAGGCCTTGCCTACGAAGCTGTCACCCCAATTAACTGGTGCCCTGATTGTCTTACTGGCCTTTCGAATGAAGAGGTAAAAGATGGTAAGTGCGAACGTTGTGGGTCTCTAGTAACAAGAAAAAATATTCGTCAGTGGATGTTACGAATTACTCAATACGCTTCTCGACTATTAGAAGATCTCGACACTCTTAACTGGTCTGATTCAATAAAAGCAATGCAGAAAAACTGGATTGGAAAGAGTGAAGGGGCAAGTGTTACTTTTCAATTAGAGAATATAGACGAAGTATTAGAAGTCTATACTACTCGTAGTGACACCCTTTTTGGTGCAACCTATATGGTGGTCTCTCCAGAGCATCCTTTAGTTGAACACCTCACAACGAAAGAACAAGAGAAGCCTGTACATGATTATATTCACCAAGCGTCTCACAAATCTGATTTAGAAAGGACGGATCTTTCTAAAGATAAGACTGGGGTCTTTAGTGGCTCATACGCAATAAATCCTGTAAATAATAAAAAAATTCCAATTTGGATTGCAGACTATGTTCTTTCTAGTTATGGAACAGGTGCTATCATGGCAGTTCCAGCTCACGACACTCGTGACTGGGAATTTGCTAAAAAGTTTAATCTTCCAATTATTGAAGTTCTAAAGAGTGATGTTGATGTACAACTAGAAGCTTTCACGGGCGATGGGATTCATGTTAATTCTGACTTTCTTGATGGCCTTGATAAACGAACCTCTATAGATACAATGAATGCTTTTTTAGAAAAGAAGGGTATTGGTAAAAAAAGCACTAACTATAAACTACGAGACTGGGTATTTAGTAGACAGCGTTATTGGGGAGAACCTATTCCCCTTGTTCACTGTCCATCCTGTGGAACAGTCCCTGTCCCCTTCTCAGACCTTCCCCTCACTCTACCGGATGTGGCCTCATATAAACCAAGTGGTACTGGAGAATCTCCTTTAGCAACTATAGAGGAATGGGTGAATACTACATGCCCTGTGTGTGGTGAAAAAGCAAAAAGAGAAACAAACACGATGCCTCAATGGGCAGGATCTTGTTGGTATTATCTTCGTTATTTAGATCCTCACAATACAGAGGCTATGGCTAGTGAAGAAAAGATAGATTATTGGATGCCAGTAGACTTATATGTTGGGGGAGCTGAACATGCTGTTCTTCACCTTCTTTATGCCCGTTTTTGGCATAAGGTTCTTTTTGATATAGGCCTAGTGAAAGACGCAGAACCTTTTAAACGATTAGTAAACCAAGGGATGATTACTTCTTTTGCTTTTCAGCGGGAAGATAAATCTCTTGTTCCGTCCGACGAAGTAGAGGAAGTAGGAACAGATGCTTACATCGAGAAGGCAACAGGAAAAACGTTAGATAGAGTAATTGCAAAGATGTCAAAAAGTCTTAAGAATGTAATCAACCCAGATGATATTATTAATGACTTTGGCGCTGATGCAATGCGAATGTATGAAATGTTTATGGGACCATTAGAAGTCTCTAAACCATGGGCAACTGCAGGTCTTTCTGGTGTCTATAGATTCTTAGATAGGGTGTGGCGTTTAACAGAAAAAGAATTAAGTGATGAAAGTCCAAGTAAAGAACTCCTTAAAACACTTCATAAAACAATTAAAAAAGTAAGTGAAGATACTAATAGTCTTAATTTTAATACAGCTATTAGTCAAATGATGATTTTAGTAAACGAACTCTATAAAACAGATACACTCCCGCGCTCTATTTGGGAACCATTTATCTTACTATTGTGTCCATATGTTCCTCACCTTAGTGAAGAGCTGTGGCAAATTGCAGGGCATGAACCTTCTGCTACAAAGCAACAGTGGCCAGTGTATGATGAGTCTCTCACCGTAGATGATACAGTAGAAGTAGTAGTTCAAATAAATGGGAAACTCAGAGCAAAATTTGAACAAGCCAAAGGATTAGACAAAGAGACTCTTCTTAAAGAAGCAATGAGTATGGAGAGAATCATTGAATTAATTGAAGGGAAAACTATCATTAAAACAATCGTTGTTCCAGATAAACTTGTGAACATTGTTGTTAAAGGATAAGAAGATGAGGCTGCCAATTGGCAGCCTTTTATTTGATGTAAGTTAAAAGATGATAATGATTTTTTGTTGTTAGAATAATACAGAAGGATAATCTGTTCTATAGTTATGATTTTAAAAAATACAAAACTCTTCATTTTGTAGTATCCTCCCCATTTTTCCAATCTTAGCGTTCTTTCAAAAAGTAGCATTTTAACTATTGTAGTTTTTCTTTTGATTGTGAGTTATACCGTATTGTGCTAATCTTTTAATACCAATGGGCATAAGATGTGTATTCTTTTGTTGCTGCAGATGTTCTTTTTCCGTAAAATAATAGATTTTTACGTCTCAGATTAGGAGGGGATGATAGTGTTTTTAGAAGAATATAATTCTGGTGACTACGAACAGCAAGCTGGTTACAAGGCTTTTATTCCCTCAAAAATCAACAAACAATGGGTTTGGAAATCGACTAAGGTCAATATATTGCTAGAAAAAGCGACCTTGGAATTAGGTGGATTGAATAGTTATTCAGAACTTATTACCGATATTGATGTATATATCCAAATGCATATCAATGTTGAGGCAAACAAATCAAGCAAAATTGAAGGGACAAAAACGACTATTGAGGAAGATTTGTCGCCTATTCAGGATCTTGATCCCGAAAAACAAAAAGATGCCCAAGAAGTACAGAATTACCTAGTAGCCTTACAATATGGGGTTGATCAAATCAATTCTGGGAAACTTCCTATGAGCTCTCGACTCATGCGGGAGATTCATAAAAGACTAATGCAAAGTGTCCGTGGAGAACATAAAACTCCTGGAGAGTATCGTACAAGTCAGAATTGGATTGGTGGCTCTATGCCCTCTTTGGCAATGTATGTCCCCCCTCCCCATCTTCAAATCCCTGACTTGATTGCAGACCTAGAACGATTTATACATAACGAAGATATTAATATCCCTCAACTTATACGAATTGCAATGATTCACTATCAATTTGAAAGCATCCATCCCTTTTTAGATGGCAACGGCCGAACTGGAAGAATTCTGATGCCCCTACTCCTTTTGCACTCAAAAATGCTATACAAACCCTGTTTCTACATTTCTGATTATTTTGAGACGCATCGCACTGAATACTATGATGCACTCAACCGTGTGCGCCTTCAAAATGATATGGTTAGCTGGATTATGTTTTTTTTGGAAGCGTCTATAGTTACCGCACAATCTGCAAAAATGAAATTTAAAAATGCATTAAAGTTTGTTAATAAGACCAACCTAATTGCAAGTAAAATATCAGGAACCATAGGCAATGTGCAATCTATCCTTAATGCTTTTTACAAGAAACCAGTACAAACACCTTCAGATTTGGCTCAGTCGCTTTCCATAAGCACGCAAACTGTTAATCGTATTCTGGATTCGCTTTCAGAGCATAAGATTATCCAAGAAGGTACAGGGAACGTTAGGAATCGAATCTATATCATGAAAAAATATCTGGATATTTTTCGATAACCTAGTTATCACAATTCTATAATTCCAATAATTGCCAAAGTTGGATATAAAGAATTCCATACTTCCAATAATCACAAAAGTTGGAACTAAGGATTTCTATAATTCCAATAATTGTCAAAGTTGTATTTTATGAGAGTTTAGAATTAGCGTATAAAAATACCTTTCGGTAGATATTTGTCCTTTTAGTGACACATATATTTGAACTGTATATTCACTATTGCAGTATTTCGTGTTCCTTGAAATCAAATCCTGAGTCCATTTTAACCAGCACTTTCATATATTCACTCAACAAGAATTGACTTGGAGTTAAAGAAAACACCACCTGGCTCTACAACCATAACGATGACATCTTTTATCCAAGGGGCAATACTAGATTCTTTATTACTATACCTTCATAAGCATATCAATATCCATTGTTGCTCTAAACTCACTAGGATACCAAAATCGTAACAAGAGAGGCTTTTTAAGAAAACAATTTTTTACTATGATATAATTTTGAAACATTTCAGAGGCTCATTCCTCGACTATAGGTCGATGGGCTTCTATCTTCACTGAAAAAGATATTGAAACCTAAGTTTCTAATACCAGTCTCATTCATTCGTAATTGTGCCATGAGATGGGAAAAATCTCTTCTATCCTTTTTATCTCCACTTTTAGACATAACCAGACCACATATATTTATGTGATAATAATTTGTCTACATAGCTAGAACGTCTTAAATATTCTCTTTCGTATACATCAAGAAGAGGCTGCCAATAGGCAACCTCTTACATCTCACTACAATAAAATGATCTTTTATATTCTACCGAGAATCTCATTAAAGCGTTGTTCACTGATAAACTCAGGTTCATAGCTTTGATTATATCGAGAAAGTTGTGAGATAAATGATCTCATGTGATTCTCACTTCCTCTTAACAGGTTCTCATATACACGTATTGCATCTGTATCAGTTGTCTCGGTGAGTATTTTTTCCAAATCTGCGATATCAAGGTCTTCTATAAGGGCTCCGACTTTAAGTGCTTCAACAACAGAAACAGATCCTTTTTCAACTAATGATGTGTATAATGCTGCAATCTCTGTGTTAGTGAATACTCCAACATCAGCATCCTTTACAGGGTCTGTGATACTATGAATATCCATAAGATACGCAACTGCATCCATGTGTTTTTGTTCAGCTCTTGCAATATTGCTAAAA
>CAYZUR010000096.1:0-6803 GCA_964481535.1 uncultured Spirochaetaceae bacterium
TTTATTCGTTTCAGAGTCTCTCCAAATCTATTTTGAAATTGGCTCTATTGTATATTTAATCCTAATCTGTATAGAATTATCATCTAAGGAGATAGTATGGAAGAAATATATGTTCAAAAAGCACATGCACTACGTGATAAAGGATATAACTGTGCTCAAACTGTGGCGTGTACTTTCATCGATATACTCGATATAGATGAGAAGACTCTTCATTCAATCACCGCAGGGTTTGGTGGTGGAATGGGGGGCAATGATGGAACCTGTGGGGCGTTAACTGGAGCTATAACAGTAGTTTCCCTTATGAAAAGTAAACAGGAAGCAACAAAAGAGGAACTTTATAAAAGTGTAAAAGAGTTATTTGATACATTTGTAGAAGACAACGGTAGCAGTGTATGTAAAGAGTTGAAAGGAAATGAAACAGGAGTAGAACTCACTTCTTGTGAAGATTGCATCATAGATGCAGTTCGACTCACATACCGCATCATTAATAGCTAAGGAATATCTACTTTTACCCCCACTGAATACGTCTCTTTATAAGAAATCTCACCATCTCAATCATACGTAATCCAAAGCCCATCTTTTTGTGAATGAACAAAATCCCCTGTTTCTAACAAAGATCCATCTTCTCTGAAAAATCTCCACATCCCTTCCATGAATCCATCTTTATATTCACCAAATGACTCAATCATCCCCTCATCATTATAGTGAGTACGTATTCTATCTTCTGGGATTGTCCCTCTCTCATTTTCTTCTAAATAAAACTCTATTCCTTCCATATTATACCTATTTGACTTGTATTGTGAGACGATACACATAATATATACAGCCCACAAGATACATAAAATTCCTATCTTTAATAAAACGTGAATACATACCAATTTCAGGGTAACTACCGCTTTGTGGCCTATTTAGAAGACCCCACTGCCTCATTGTAAAAACTGTATACACTACATACTTAAACAATATCTAAGACTCAAAGTAACAGTTATCTATCAAATATCTACACAATTCATCCCCTCTTTACATTATATATGGTATAATTTTTCCACGTAGGGGATTTTCTGTACCGGTTCTATTATGTTTCCTCTATCCTTATTTTCAGGAGGAATTATGATTGAACTACAGCACGTATCAAAACAGTACGGCAATTTACATGCTGTTGAAGATCTCTCTTTAGTTGCTCACAATGGAGAAATATTTGGTTTATTAGGTCCTAATGGAGCTGGAAAAACTACCACTATTAGAATGATAATGAATATTATTGCACCTGATTTAGGAAAAATTCTCATAGATGGAACACAGATAACAGATTCGATTAAAGTCAACATTGGCTATCTTCCTGAAGAGAGGGGGCTATACAAGAAATCAAAAGTATATGATATGTTAATGTATCTTGGTCGTCTTAAAGGAAAAAAGGATAATGAGCTTACATCAGCTATCGACTTGTGGCTTGATCAATTCTCTTTGCTCGAGTGGAAAAATCGTAAAGTAGAGGAGTTATCTAAAGGGATGGCTCAGAAAGTACAGTTCATTTCTTGTGTTATTCATGATCCCAAAATTCTTTTTCTCGATGAACCTTTTAGTGGATTAGACCCAGTAAGCAGTGACTTCATGAGAGAGACTATTGTTACTCTTTCCAATAGTGGAACTACAATTCTATTTTCAACCCATATCATGGAGCAAGCAGAGAAGATCTGTAATAGAATCCTTTTAATGAACAAAGGGAAATCAGTAATTTATGGCAAACTCGATGAAATAAAAGAAAAGTTAGGACACAAATCAGTTATTGTAGAGTTTAGTGGAGATGGATCCTTTATTGAAAGACTTCCTCAAGTTGAACATCTTATTCGATATCCTAAATATGTAGAAATCACCCTTAAAGAGAATTCTGATACTGACTCTTTGTTAACACAACTTGTTTCAAAGATATCGATACGAAAGTTTGAAATAGTCTCCCCGTCCCTACACAACATCTTTATATCACAAGTTAAAGAGGGGGGAGATGAATATGAGACGAAATAAGATTTCAATAATCGCAACCCATGAATTTAAGAAAGTTGCACGAACAAAAACATTTGTAATCATTACTATTATCGGACCATTTCTTATTTTTGCAATGACTGTACTCCCATCCCTCCTTAACAACAACGCAGAGCAGTTCCAAGAAGGATCTATTATCTCAATTGTAGGAGGAAGTGATGAATTAATAGGGGACGTAAGAGATGCGTTTAGCCCATATGGGGTTGTTGTAACAAAAGGAAGAAATATTGAGAGTCTAAAGAAAGAACTTGTTGTCAATAACACTTTACAAGGAATCGTAGAGATACCTGGTGATATTATGCGAATAGAGGCATTCAATTATTACTCTGCAAGTGGAACCGACTACCTCTATTGGGAAACTATAAAAAATATCATTGGAAACTATACTATTAATGAGCGACTAAAAGAACTCGATATCGATACCGCAACGTATCAATCTCTTTCCAAAACTCCATCTGTGATTGTAAAGAAAATGTCAGCATCAGGAGAAGAGGAAGGTGGAGATATCTTTAGTATCATCATGACATCAATTTCATTCATCATGCTCCTTTATATGTCTATCCTCTTATATGGGCAGATGATTGGAAGGTCTATTGTTATTGAAAAGACATCAAAAACTATTGAAATTCTCCTCTCCTCTGCTCGTCCAGATGAGATTATGGCAGGGAAAATAATTGGCATTGGAGGTGCAGGTCTCCTACAATACGCCATTTGGGTAATAGCTGGAATTATCATAAAAACGGGTATTGCTTCAACAGCAATTGCTATCCCCTCTTTTATCAGCATATCAACCCTTTTGCTTCTCGTAGTTTTCTTCATTCTTGCCTTTCTCCTCTACGCATCGCTCTATGCGGCCCTTGGAGCGGCAGCAGAAAATGAACAAAATCTAGGGCAGCTTGCATGGCCTCTTATCTTATTTCTGGTGATACCTATGGTAATGATTTCAACAATTGTCATGAACCCAGATTCTCTATTTTCCCTCACCCTCTCCTATTTCCCTCTTACATCCCCTATGGTGATGTTTGTACGAGTATTGGTGGATATGCCACAGGTGTGGGAAATTCTTCTATGCTTTTTCATCCTTATCGTCTCTATCATCTTCTCAATCTACTTCTCTTCTAGAATCTTCAGAGTAGGAATTCTCCTAAGTGGGAAAAAACATACGTTGAAGGAGATTATTAAGTGGATGAGATACAAATAAAAAAGATCAGTAGCTGATATGTAATAAAAAGTCTTCTATTCTATATACCTCTCATTTCAAGAACTATTGTCTAATTGTGAACACTCATACGTTTTAGGTATATCGATTACTTAAACAATCTTCCGATTCCTCTTCCTGTTGCTTTTCCAACAGCTCTTCTTCCAATTCTTTTGGCAACCTTTTTAGAGCTGCCACTAGAGATAGCTTGAACATCACCTAACATCTTTGCTGTTTTATAAAGTAAACTTCTGAAACTATTAATACTCATATCTAATTCTCCTCTATGTGTGGGCTATCTTTACTGTATCACAATAATTCTTACATTTAAAGGGTTGATATAGTCACTTGTTTAAATAGTGCAAAGGTGAGACAATACTACGTTATTGTCATAGGAGTCTCTTTTACCACTCATGAGTACAAAATTTACTAATACACCAACAATCATTTCACGCCTTCCATTTTATTATGGATGGGTCATCCTTATCGTAGGATCTCTTGGGGTCCTTGCATCTATTCCAGGTCAGACGATGGGTGTTTCTGTCTTTACAGATCACTATATTGAACACTTGAAGATATCGAGGGTCTCTTTATCGAGTGCTTATATGGCAGGAACGTTAATAAGTAGCTTCTTAATTCCCTTTGCGGGGAGTTTCTATGATAAAAAAGGGGCAAAAATAACTTCTTCAATTGCTGCAGTTGCTCTAGCTTTTTTTATCTCTCTTCTTGGGTTTAGCAGACCAATTTCAGAGTTTCTTACTTCTTTGTTTAATCTTCCTCCAACTCTTGTTGTAATAGCCCTTATGATTATAGGGTTTTTTGGCATTCGATTCTTTGGTCAAGGAGTGCTCACTATAGTTGCAAGGGGGATGGTAGCTAGATGGTTTACCTCCCGACGTGGGTTAGCTGTAGGTCTTATGGGCCTTGTGACCTCTTTTGGTTTCTCCTATGCTCCTCAACCTCTTCAATCTCTCATCACCTACTTTAATTATGATAGAGCTCTGTTGTTCATAGCACTTATGTTAGTGGGAGTCTTTCTGCCTATCGTACTCATCTTCTATAAAAATGATCCAGCCTCTTGCAACCTTGAAATGGAACAAGGGTTAAAAGTAAAACTCACTACTTCTAAATATTCATCACAAGATGCAGAGATTGAAAAAGATGTAAGAGAAGCAAAAAAAGAGCCATTGTTTTGGGTAATTCTTCTCTTTCTTGGGTATTGGGGGATGTATAATACAGCAATCACCTTTCATGTAGTTTCTATTTTTAATGAAGTAGGAACAGATGCCTTAGGAGCTGTGAAAATATTTCTTCCTATTTCAATCATCTCTGTGATATCACGCTTTATTGCGAGTTTTATCTCAGATAGATTTCATGTAAAATATATATATTATGTCTTCTCTCTTGTCTTAATAAGTTCTTCCCTTGGTCTCTTCCTTCTTTCTACTACATTTGGATATATCTTACTTATTATCTCTGTGGGTATTGCCGGAGGGCTCTTTGGGATGCTCAATATTATCACGTGGCCTAAGCTTTATGGGAAAAAACACCTTGGTGCGATTAGTGGGTTTGCTATGTCAATCATAGTAGCAGGAAGTGCAATAGGACCTTGGCTCTTTAGTATCATTTTCAAATACACCTCATCCTACAAAAGCCTAGGTCTCTTTGGCATTGTTTTCTCTTGTGTACTTGCACTTCTCTTTGTTATTGGAAGCACCAAGAAAGAGTCTAATTAATGAACACTCTTTAATCCAGCTCCACATAGTGGAATAAGGGCTGTATACTCTTTGTACTCAGGATATTCTTCTATTAACTTTTTATATCCTGCATAGTTTGCACTACTGGTATATTCAACAAAAACCCCCCGATGTGCTACATACTCTTGCCCCTTAACTATCTCATCTTCACTTACACTCACTACTATCCCTTTAAGAGTGTGAATAAGAGATAATAATTCATTTCCACGTGCTGGCTCTGCACTCGCTATCCCTTCAGCGAGAGTGGGCGATGTTTCAATTACTTTTAGCGTAGATGCCTTATTTTTATATGCATGGTAGATGGGAGCACAGTGAGAGGCTTGAACTGCAACAACAATAGGGAAGGAATCAATGTAGCCCCACTTTTTCAATTCCTTAAGGGCTATAGCAACTCCCATGAGAAGTGTTCCATTTCCAACTGGGACGACAAGAATTTCTGGTAGTGTGTAATCACATTGCTCAAACACTTCATAGATATATGTCTTTGTTCCTTCATAAAAAAAAGGGTTATAGATATGAGAGGCATAAAAAACTTTCTCTCTTTCAATAAACTCAATTGTTGCTTTTCCTGTATCTTCTCGAGTCCCCTCTATTCGATGAACTGTTGCTCCATGAGCTTCTATTTGGGCTATTTTTTTATCACTTGTGTGAGATGGAACAAAGACATCACACTCAATTGAAGCCCTTGCGCAGTATGCTGCAACTGCAGTTCCAGCATTTCCACTACTATCTAGGGCACAACGGGTGATTCCATTCTTTTTCATCATAGAAACAAGCATCACCGCTCCCCTATCTTTAAAACTCAAGGTGGGCATGAAGTAATCACCCTTACCCCATAGACGTGGGCCTAATGAGATAAGGGGGGTACCCCCTTCGCCCATACTCACATCTTTATCAAACAGGGGAAGCGAAGAGCTATAGCGATTTATTGATCTTATGTGAGAATTTCGTAATACATTAAAATCAACAGGAGTTTTATCATACTCAAGGTGAAATAGTCCTCCACAAGAACACTTGTAGTCCATTGTTTCAATAGGATAGGTCTTCTTACATACACGGCATATATAGTTCATAGGTAGTTCCTTCTAAAGATAAGTCTCTTCATCATACTACAAAAGAATGAGTGAAACAAAAAGAAAAGAGATAAAAATGAAATGAGAAAATGAGAAAAGGTATAATTTTATGTAATTAACTATTTTATGTCTCTATATTGACATATATGCCTATACGCTTTATGTTTAATATTAAAGGTGTTCTTAGGAGGAATAGATATGAAAAAGAGAATTGTGTTGTCCTTACTTGTCATGACCATGATAATAGTCTTTGCAGGGTGTGAAATTGATCGAGTGTAAGAGTTTTCACCACCAGATTGGATAATTGGGACGTGGACTGACGAATTCGATATAAATACATATGTGTTCTCACAAAACAATGTCACGTTCTCAATGACCTCAGCTTCAATTGATTTTGCACAAGCTTTTAGAAGCTCAATTATTTCTGTAAATCAAATTAGCTCTGACTCTACATATCGAATTGCTATTTCTGATAGTAGCAGTAGTGCCCTCTACCGTTTTGATAAAACAACGAGTACAACATTAGACTATTATGTAGCAACTAATGGAGTGACAATCAGTCCCATTGAACTCATAAAACAATAAAGGGGATGTAGGTCTTACGTATTGTCCATGCATTCTTCTCTTAATGAAGAGAATCATGGTCTCCTTATAATTGCATATCTGCATAGGATGATTTATTATAATAAAAAGAGGTACAGGATATGCCAGATCAACGCAATTATACAAAGATAG
>CAYZUR010000097.1:0-6745 GCA_964481535.1 uncultured Spirochaetaceae bacterium
GTCAAAAGGGTTAACGACACCTTACGTTTCCCGTTTTGCATCAAATACCCCAGCTCAATATCGTGATAAAGATAACTTCTGGATTGGCCTATATGTAGGACCTCTCACATTCGTTACTAACCTCAACAGAGCAAAAGAACTTGGCTTAGCTGTTCCAAAAACATGGGCAGACCTCACTAAACCAGAATACAAAGGACACATTAGAATGGCTAATCCGAACTCATCAGGAACAGCTTACAACGTTCTAACTACGATGCTTTATGTTCTCGGAAGTGAAGATGCTATGATGGACTATATGAAAAAACTCGATAAAAATATCGACCAATATACCAAAAGCGGTTCAGCTCCTGGTAAAAGTGTAGGTATCGGAGAAATTCCAATAGCTATTGGCTATGCACACGACCAAGTAAAAATCAAAGTTGCTGGTGCGAAAATTCAAATTGAAGCTCCTCGAGAAGGAACCGGATTTGAACTTGCTTCAATGTCTATGGTAAAAGGTGGAAATGAAGCCGTTAATGCAAAGAAATTGTATGACTGGATCCTTTCTTCCCCTGATGCTCAAAAAGAATTTACTAAATGGTACGTAGTATTAGTAGCTAAAGGTGCTGCAAAACACCCTGACGCTCTCAGTATCGATGAAATTAAAACCGTTGACCAAGACTTTACTTGGGATGGTGATAAAGTAAACAAAACTCGATTACTTGATGCTTGGACCAATCAAATTGGACAATATCGATAAAAAACAATAAAAAGAGACAATATGTTTAGAAAAAAACAATTGATTCATTTTATCCTTGCTGCGGTGATATTTATCGCCGCAGACATTTGGATATACCAGACACTCACTTCAAGTTTTAATACCTATGTAGAAAAGAGAGATTTCAATGAAATATCTCTATTTGTGCAAACGTCCCCTGAAGAACTTGAAGAGATACCCCAATGGCTTGAAGAAGTTTCTTCAATCATCCCAGGTGCTACTTCTCTCTACCTTGCATTCGATAACAACAGTGGTAATTTTATTCCATACACAAGTACAGATAAGAGTGTAGAACAGCTTTATATCAATCAGAAAAATAGCAGTGACTTTATTACAGCTTTAGATAGTGCCTACTACTTAGAAACAGTAAAACTTTCTCAAGCATACTCGATTGAACTTAACGGGCAGTTGGTAAAAGCTCGGGTCTTTGCAGCTCCTATCATTGCAGAGAATGGATATGAAGCGACAGGCGCTGTACTTATCGTTGTTCCTGTTACAAGCGCATCATCATACTCAAGGCTCGTTGGAACATTTGCAATCCTCACAGCAATAGGATTTTTACTTATTGCATGGGTAGTAAGTTTCTCACGCGATCCTATCACAGGATTCATGGTATTAGCTCTATTTATTATTGTAGCAATATTTGTTGCATACCCTCTCATTGAAGCACTTAGGCTCTCCTTTATGAAAGATGGTAGGTTCTCACTAGAAACGTGGTCCCTTGCCCTCTCCCCTTCATACATTGTAGCTCTTTGGGGATCTTTGAGATTAGGAGTTTCAACTGCAACAGTATCAACAATCATAGGATTCTTAATTGCATTCTTAGTAGAGAGAACAAGTTTTAAAAATAAAAAAATAGTCTCTACTCTCGCTACAATGCCAGTAATATCTCCCCCTTTTAGTCTCTCGCTGTCAATCATTCTTTTATTTGGAAATAATGGGTTAATAAGTAAGCAACTATTACACCTACAAAATATCTCAATATATGGTCTTGGTGGACTCACTGTTGTTCAAACTATCAGTATGTTCCCCATAGCCTTCCTCACTATTAGTGGCGTGCTTAGACAAATAGACTCAACTGTAGAAGATGCATCCCTCGATCTAAATGCCTCAAGATGGCAAACATTTAAATCTATTACACTCCCCCTAACAATTCCTGGAATCCTTTCAGCATGGATGCTTGTATTCACAAACTCTCTTGCTGACTTTGCAAACCCATTGTTGTTAAGTGGAAACCTTAGGGTTCTTTCAACAGAAGCATATATGATGGTTACAGGAAGAATGAATGACTTAGGTGGAGGAGCTGTACTCTCTTTCTTATTACTCCTACCAACAGTAAGTGCTTTCATGATTCAACGTTTTTGGGTAAGTAGAAAGAGTTTTGTTACGGTAACAGGTAAACCTTCAACGACCCTCACTGAACTCACCACTCCTGTAGTGAGAAAAATATTAACAGCAGTTACATGGGCAATTCTTGCCTTTATATTAATGCTTTACCTTACAATTATCGCAGGGGCATTTGTAAAGAACTGGGGAATTGACTACACCTTTACATTATCGAACTGGAAAGCTATCCCTGATAGCTGGGATTCAATCGTCTCAACTCTCACCCTTGCCCTCATTTCAGCTCCATTAGCAGGAATTATTGCAATGGCCGCTGCTATGCTAATTGTACGGAAAAAGTTCCCTGGCAAGAAATTCTTAGAAGTATTGATGATGACTCCTTATGCAATTCCTGGAACCTTGATAGGTATCGCCTATGTTATTGCATTTAATAAACAACCCCTCATCTTAGTTGGAACAGGAGCCATTATAGTTATTAACTATGTAATACGAGAACTTCCTGTAGGATTAGAGAATGGGATTACAGCCCTTCATCAAATTGACCCTTCAATAGAAGAAGCGGCACAAGACTTGGGAGCAGATGTTCCAACAGTATTTAGAACAATAGTGTTGCCACTTGTAAGACCTGCTTTCTTAAGCAGTATGTCATACACTTTTGTGAGAGCAATGACAGCAGTAAGTGCTATCATCTTCCTTGTTTCTGCAAAATGGTATCACCTCACTATTAAGATTCTTTCATATTCAGAAAACTTACGATTTGGACTTGCTAGTGTCCTTTGTACCATGCTCATAGTTATAGTGCTTGGCGTATTTGGACTTATGCAATTACTAGTAAAAGATGACAAACTTACCCAAAAGACAATTTCGAGTCGATAAAAGGATAGATCATGGAGAAAAAAAGCGTTTCAGTAACCCTAGAACATGTCACTAAGAGATTTAAAGATACAAAAGGGAAATCAGATGTTATTGCAGTAAATGATGCTGAATTTGTGGTAAAAGGGGGAGAATTAGTTACCCTGCTGGGTCCATCTGGTTGTGGAAAAACTACCACATTGAGAATGGTCGCAGGATTTGAACTCCCTACTACTGGCAAGATCTTTATTGGAGATAGTGATGTAACCTTCCTTCCACCAAATAAACGAGACACAGCAACAATGTTCCAAAGCTATGGACTATTCCCTCATATGAGCGTGTACGACAATGTTGCCTATGGATTAAAATTAAGAAAAGTAGAAGTAAGTGAAATTAAAAAAAGAGTGCAAGAATCATTAGATCTTGTAGGACTCTCTACCTATGGAGACAGAGCCCCTGGGAAACTCTCAGGTGGTCAACAACAGCGTGTAGCTCTTGCTAGATCCCTCATTGTCACTCCATCAGTATTACTCCTTGATGAACCATTATCTAACCTTGATGCACTTCTTAGAGAGCAAATGAGAATAGAAATAAAAAAGATCCAAAAAACTCTTTCTATTACCGCAATCTATGTAACTCACGACAGAGTAGAAGCCATGAGCTTATCTGATAGAGTTATCGTAATGAAAAATGGAATTATTAGACAAATGGGACCACCAGATGAAATCTATGAAAAACCCAATTCACGATTTGTTGCAGGATTTGTAGGAAAAGCAGCTTTCCTACCAGTTACCCTCAAAGAGAAAAGAGATGATATGTGGGTGTGTTTGCTAAAAGAGAAAGAAGTTCTTGTCAAACAAACAGATCTAAAGATGAAAATTGGAGAGAAAGCTGTATTAATGGCACGACCAGAATCCCTCCGACTTGAAGCTAAAGGAAAAGGAGCCATTGAAGGAACTGTAAGGATGAACGTCTATTTAGGTAATAGCTTAGAATCCTTTATTCAAACTCCATTCGGTGAAGTCCTTGTTCAAATTGATGACCCACACTCTAAAAAAGTCTATGCTGAAGGGGAAGATGTCTCAATAACATTCCAACCTGACAGAGTGCGGCTATTACACGAAGATGAAGAATAAGAAAAACACTTTTTCCTGTTCTCAATAGAAAATATTTTTCCTATCTATCAAGGTAAGGGGATGAGGTGCTATTCACTCATCCTCTTCTCTATGAGAGAGGACCATTTCATCTACCCAGGCCTCTTTTTCCTGCACCATTAAACTTCTTCTTAGAACCTTTTGAATAGCACCAAAGGAGAACTTAGAAAGCCAAAACAACATGTTTCAAGCCTGCATTTCCCCTTATTGGACATCCATTGATCGATACTGATTTGAACTGCCATTTTGCACCCTCTCTCTGTATACCTCAAGGGATGGGGAAACTGACTCGTTATAATGTATCTGCTTGTCTCATTTTTATAGCAACTATCCCTTCCATTTTTTTACAGTATGCATAGTTTTGCACAGAGAAGGAGTGTGTGCATGGTATTTCTATAGTATTAGTGATTTTATCCTCCTTTTATGCAGTTCAACATTGACAGATGAACATTCCCCTATTACAATTTTAAACATAAAATAATTTAGGGGGCCTTTAATGGCAACAGTGCAATTAAAAGACATTTGTAAAATCTTTGACGGAAACGTTAAAGCAGTTGATTCGGTTAATATCGAAATCAAAGATAGAGAATTTGTAGTTCTCGTAGGACCTTCAGGTTGTGGTAAATCTACTACGCTTCGAATGATTGCTGGTCTTGAGGATATCTCAAGTGGTGAATTATACATCGACGGACGATTAGTTAATGATGTTCCACCAAAAGACAGAGATATTGCAATGGTATTCCAAAACTATGCTCTATATCCTCACATGAGTGTATATGACAACATGGCATTTGGTTTAAAGATTAGAAAATTCCCAAAAGAAGAAATTGAACAACGTGTAAGAGAAGCTGCAAAGATTCTTGATATTGAACAACTTCTCGAAAGAAAGCCAAAAGCCCTGTCTGGTGGACAACGTCAGAGAGTTGCTGTAGGTCGTGCAATTGTAAGAAAACCAAAAGTATTCTTATTTGACGAACCTCTTTCAAACCTTGATGCTAAACTTCGTGTCCAGATGCGTGCTGAAATTTCTTCATTGCACAATCGTCTTAAAGCTACAATGATTTACGTAACTCACGACCAAGTAGAAGCATTAACAATGGCAGACAAAATCGTTGTTATGAAATTTGGTATCATACAACAAATTGGTGGTCCATTAGAACTCTATAATGAACCTAACAACAAATTTGTTGCTGGCTTTATTGGTTCACCTGCAATGAACTTCTTAACAGTTGATGTTGTTAAAGAAGGAACAGATTTATTTGCTGATGAAGGTACTTTCAGAATTAAGCTTAATGCTAAAAATAAGAAATTACTCGCATCCTATGCAGGGAAAAAAGTTACTTTTGGTGTTCGACCTGAAGATGTAAAATTCAGTGATAACCCAATTGAAGATATTACTATGAACGGGATTGTAAGTGTTGTTGAACCTCTTGGATCAGAAACACACATCTATGTTATGGTTGGCAAACACCAAGTCATTGGTAAGATTGAACCACAAATTCGTTTAACTGTAGAACAAAAGATTTCATTAATTCCAGATTTGGATAAAGTGTCATTCTTTGATTTTGAGACAGAAATAGTCATTCGCTAACTTCTCTTTTCTCATGAACAAAGACCCCAGTTTTACTGGGGCCTTTTATGTATCTAATCAACAAAACTATCTAAATAAGACATCATAGAGAGTATGAATGACATCAGTTGCTTGATTTTCTTTTATCCCATAGAGGGCCGTTATTGGTGAAGAGCCTACTTCAACAAATTCAACATCTAAACCCTTTTCAAGTAAAGCAAGAGGAATTTGTGAAACCTTTTTCATCTCACCTAATAGCCCTACTCCTGTAACAGCAGCTATTGCATATCCTGCAGTGATGCTTACTTCTTCTAGGTTAAACGTATGAGTGAGAGAGACAATGAGTTGATCAATTATAGTTTGAGTTATATCAACTCCTTGAGCAAAATAAGTAAGGTCATCTATTCCACTAAGATTAAATTCAAGAGCAAATCCAGCATGTTGGAGTTGCAATTCAATACCAGCTCTTCTTGAAGGATTCTTAAGTAAGAAAAGTTTATGGATAGCAATTTTATAATATTCTTTCTTTGCAGAGATTCCTACAATTGGGTCAATAGTACTATCACGGGTTGCAACAATACTTGTCCCTTTATCTCCAGGTCTATTAGTATTCTTCACTTGAATAGGAATTCCTGCTTCTCTTACTGGAGCAATAGCTTCTTCATGGAAGACATTAAACCCAACAGCAGCAAGTTCTCTTACTTCATTATAGGTAAGTGTTTCAATTACTTTTGCATCACTAATAATTCTTGGGTCTGCTTTAGAAATCCCTGATACATCAGTCCAGTTCTCATATAAACAATCCTTTAGTGATCTGGCGACAATAGCACCACTAATATCAGAGCCACCACGAGAGAAGGTTTTCACCTTTCCATTTGGCCCTTTTCCAAAGAAACCAGGAAGAACATAATGTTCACCACTCTTGATTGCTTTTCTCATGGTGTCATAGGTAATTTCACTTACTGTTCCATCACTTTCAATAGAGACGACATCAAAAGCATCAATAAAATTCCATCCTAAATACTCACTAATGAGGAGACCATTAAGGTATTCACCCCTAGAAGCTGC
>CAYZUR010000098.1:0-6724 GCA_964481535.1 uncultured Spirochaetaceae bacterium
TTGAAGATGTCGATACAATTAGTACCCATCTGTTTAAGGAAAAATATAGTGAAGTAGATGAACTTATAAGACTGAGTATAAGGGAAAAATAATAAGAATGATAAAAGAGTTAGAGAAATATATCCTCGATAGGACAACTCCAATTCCCCTCTACCACCAATTGAAAGAGTTTTTAATAGAATTTATTGCTCTTCAACCTCCTTATACTCCGCTCCCTTCAGAGCCTGAATTGTCCCTTCACTTTGCAATAAGTCGACCTACAGTTCGTCAAGCTATTGCTATGTTAGCGAGTGAAGGATACATCTATAAGATCCAGGGGAAAGGGACATTCGTTGCAAAGAGAAAGTTAGTAAGAAACTTTTCAGACTGGCAAGGAAGTCTCAATGAAGAGATTCGACACCTTGGATTAACTCCAACAACTACAGTAATAGGATTGAAGGCGGTCATAAGTGATAAGTCTATTAAAGATACATTTGATATCCCAATCAACACTCCATTAATCGAGCTTAAAAGGGTGCGAGCTGTTGATGGAGTTCCTATACTTGTAGTTCACTCTTACATCCCACCCCTATTAGTCCCTGGTCTTTTTGATAAACAACTTACTAACCAATCGTTGCATGAATTGCTTCAAAGAGAGTATCACTTAACTATTAAAAAAACACGGAGAGTGATAGAAGCTGTCTCAGCTGATAAAGACCTCTCTCTCCTCTTAAAAGTGCCAATAGGGAAAGCGCTACAATATTTCAAGAACACTGTTATTCTCGACACCAACGAGGTTGTTGAGTATTCATTGGGGTGGTATAGGGGAGACGCGGTAAGTTTTACCTTTGAGTATGAAAAAAGAACCCACCATGCAGAAATATTAGAAAAGTAGAATAATTGTCAGAAAGTTGTATCTAGTTGAAAAGAAGTTTGTTTAGTAAGGTATAGGAGGTCACGAGATGATCAGAATACCATATCTAATATATTCATGTTTGTTGACTCTTCTGTTATTAGTCCTTGCTTATGTTGTGTGATAATAAAACATCAAATGTTTTATCTTCTCATTTTCAATAAAAAGAAATATTCACAAGAGAAATGATAGAATTGCAACCACACAATGAAGTAATTTGTGAGCTAATGAATCGCTTTACATTCATTGAAAAAACCTAGAAATGTATCTTCGAAAGATGAGTTCAACGAATAGACAAAGTTGAACTCTCTTTTTACAGTAAAATTTGTTAATGGGATTTCATGGAGAATGCCCATTCTTATGGCTTCTTTAGCAGCTGTTTCATATAGAAAAGAGATTCCAAGGTCTTCACTTACTAACCTCTTTATAACATTCAAGTTCCCAATTGTATCTACATGGCTAAAGCTCTCTATAGTAAGACCTGTCTGTTGAAGTATATCTTCAAGGACTGCTCTAGTTCCAGAACCTTTTTCTCTGACAAGGAGTCTTTCATCCATTATTTGTTTCAATGAGTGGTGTGTATATTTTTCTTTAGCTAATAGGGAACCAACTGCAATAAATCTTTCCATAGAAAAGAGACGATAACTGTAATTGGATTTATTGAAAGATCCTTCAATAAAAGCAAAATCTATTTCTCCTTTATCAATCATAGAGAGGAGTTTTTCAGTATTATTCACATGCATTGTTATTTTTCTCTCTCTATTCACTTTCATGATTGATGTAAGAATTGGAGGAAGAGTGAATTCTCCTATTGAAAGTGTTGCTCCAAAAGAGATTGTTTCCTCTTTTCCATATTGATCAAACACATGATTGAATCTTTTAATATCTATACTCATTGAATGAGCAAACTGTCGTAGAGATTCTCCTTCTTTTGTGAGAGAGATTTGTCTTTTTGATAGGGTAAATAGTTTTTTTCCATATTGTTCTTCTAACACGTGGATGTGTTGAGAAATAGCTGGTTGGGTGAGGTTGAGGGCGAATGCTGCTTTTGTGAAGCTCATGTACTCACATACGATAAGAAACGTCTGAATTCTAAAATCTAGCATGTTTATCTCCATAAATAATACTTATGGATATATAATAATATATAATTTGTAATTATGGAAGAATTTCTATATTCTCATTAATATGAAAAACGTATTGAAATATATTCCAGGAATTGCTAGTGCTGTATTCGTTGCTTTAATTGGAATTATGCTCTCTTTTTTTATTCCAAAAGAGTTAATTAGTGGGGGAGTGTTTGCCCTACTAGTTGGTATGGCGTTTCATCCCCTTACCAAAAGATTTCCCACATTGATGCATGGGATTAATTTTACAGCTAAGAGATTATTAAAAATAGCCATTATTGGAATGGGTGTTACTTTGAGTATTTCTCAAGTTGTTCATATAGGGTCTTTTTCTTTAATAGTGATGTGTTTTACTCTTTTTACTGCTTTTGGTGGTGGGTATGTGTTAGGTAAGTGGTTAAAGGTTCCTTGGAGACAATCGGGGTTGATTTCAGCTGGCACTGGTATTTGTGGAGGGTCTGCTATTGCAGCAATTGCCCCTGTTATTGATGCAGATCATCAAGATATTGCCTATGCTCTTTCTGCTACATTTCTTTTCGATATTGTTATGGTAATTCTCTTTCCACTAGTGGGAAAAGCCCTTGGAATGAGTGACTTTGGTTTTGGCTTATGGACTGGAACTGCGGTGAATGATACCTCTTCTGTTGTTGCAGCTGGCTATACCTTTTCAGAAGCTGCAGGTAATTATGCAATTGTGGTGAAGCTAACAAGAACGCTCTCTATTGTTCCAGCTGTTCTTATCTTCTCATTTATTCATATGAGAAGCCAAAAGGGAAAAACTCATAGTCCTTCGTTCTCTCTTTCAACTATTTTTCCTTGGTTTATTATTCTCTTTCTCGTAGTAGTACTTTTAAATAGTCTAAATGTTTTTACCCAATCGATGCAAACAAGTATCTCAAGCGTGGGGAAGTTTTGTATGGTGATGGCTCTAGGGGCAATAGGATTAAAAACAGACTTCCTCACACTTATAAAGTCTGGCTTTAGGCCAATGCTATTAGGATTTATCGTATCATTGGCTGTAGTAGTTGTTTCATTTGGAGTACAACTTACTCTTCATCAACTGTAGAAGAGGTAATTCTTTTATTCTACAGTATTCTCTTAGCAAGAGTTCTCTTTTTTTGTTTATATCTTTTTCACACGCTTTTTTGCATAGAAGAGTAAGACTGCAGTAGAGATGATAATCATTCCAAGTACGCTATAGAGGTCAGGAGAATCGTTCGCCATTATTATCCAACTAAGTACTGCTCCGAGTACCGGATTAAGAAACTTGAGCATGCTCAATTCTGAAACCTTTATCTCTGGTTTTTGAATCAATCCATACCAGATAGAGAATGCAATTGCAGAAACCATGCTAAGCCACAATAAGCTTGCATAAAATGTGAGAGGGAGATTGAAATTCATCAACCCTTCGGAGGGAATCGAAACAAGGAAAAGGGTTGTTCCACCAATGAAAATTTGTGCAGAATTTAGTTTCATGGGATCGTAGGGTTCAGTATTCTTCTTAAGCACCACTTGCAATAGTGATTCGCTCACAGCAGCTAAAAGCATTAAAACAATTCCCCATACCTGCAGATTGCCTGTGTCAGAGGTAGAGTTCCTGCTTACACTGATAAGGACAATTCCTCCAATAGCTGCAATAAGAGAGATAACTTTTCTCCCGTTTAAATGGTCATTGTGGAGAAAAAGGTGAGCAGAGACAGCAGCAAAGAGCGGGATGGTTCCAACGATAATTGCTGCGATAGATGCAGGAATCTGGTCGATTCCATAATAGTATAATGCATAGAATAGGGATGTTTGGAGTACAGAGGTTTTTAGTACTAGTCGCCAGTGCTTTATCGTATGGACAATGAGCCCCTTTGGATCGTGGATAAAGATTGCAAGTAGGATACCGGCAAGCATGAAGCGAATACCGGCAAATGCCAAAGGAGTTGCATAGGCAAGGCCACTTTTCACTCCGACAAAGGCAGTCGACCACAAAAATACTGGAATAAGTGCGAGCAAATATGTTTTTTTCATTAAGATTGAATATAGGCCTCTTTGTCTTATTTTTCAAGATGAGTATGACTTTTAATTGTAAAGATTCTTGTAACCATTGATATAGATAGATATTTCTTTACCTTAAAAAATTTTGTTATAAAGTTCCTAGTATGAGGCTTTACACTTTTATCGACCATAGTTAAAGATCTGAGTTGTGTTAAAAGGAGAATTAACGTGAAAACAATATCCTTCCAAGAATGCGTTTCAGAAACGCTATTCCACTGTTACACTCTTAGCAAGATTTCTGGGTTTATCAACATCGCAGTCCCTTTCTATGGCACAGTAGTATGCAAAAAGTTGAAGGGGAACAACAGCTAGTATTGGAACAAGAGCATCAGGTGTATTAGGGAGAAAGAGAGTCATGTCTGCGACTTTACTTAGTTGTTGAGAGTTTTCACAAGCAATAGCAAGAACCTTAGCTCCTCTTGCCTTTACTTCTTTGATGTTTGATATCATTTTCTCAACCATCGGCTGTTGCGTACACAGAGCTACAACAAATGTTCCCTCCTCTATGAGGGCAATTGTTCCATGCTTTAACTCACCCGCCGCATATGCTTCACAATGGATGTAGGAGATTTCTTTTAGCTTGAGTGAGCCTTCTAGTGCTATGTTATAGTCAAATCCTCTTCCTAAGAAGAACATATCTCGAGTAGAGGCAAATTGTGTAGCTAATTCTTTTATCTCTTGTCGGGATGATAGAATGTGTTCAATCTTATCTGGAATTAATTCAAGTTCTATTAAATATTTTTTAATTTCATGAAGACTCATTGTTCTTCTAATAGAAGCTAAGTGGATTGCAATGAGGTGGATAACAGAGAGTTGAGCAATATATGCTTTAGTAGATGCAACAGCAATTTCTGGTCCTGCCCAAGTAAAGACTACATCATTAGCTTCTCTCGCTATTGTGCTACCTACGGTATTAACAATAGCAAGAACTTTAGCTCCTCTTCTTTGTGCTTCACGTAAGGCCGCTAGTGTGTCGGCTGTCTCTCCTGATTGACTTATTACAACAACACGAGTCCTTGCATTCACTAGTGGCTCTCTGTAACGAAATTCTGAAGCAAATTCTACTTCTACTGGAATTTGAGCCATATGTTCAAATAGGTATTTAGCTATCATACCTGCATGGTATGCTGTTCCACATGCTGTGATGAAGATTTTGTCTATGTGCTCTATATAGTGGGGATTGAGGCAATTCCCATCTAAGATAATAGATTGTTTATCATGAGCAATTCGAGATCTAATAGTATTTCTCACAACTGTTGGTTGTTCCATCATCTCTTTAAGCATGAAGTGTTCGTATCCACTCTTTTCAGCAGCCTCAGCATCCCAATCAATGACAACACTCTCTAATTCTACTAATGAACCATCAGGTGAATAGATAGAAACACTATTTTCTCTAATAATAGCAATTTGGTTATCTTCTAAGAGTTTAAATTTTCTTGTGTAGGGGAGGAGTGCTGTTATATCACTTGCTAAAAACATTTCCCCCTCTCCCTCTCCAATGACTAAAGGGCTATCTTTTCTGGCAACTGCAATTTCATCAGAATTAGATTCGTGCATGATGGCTAAGGCATATGAACCTTCTATTCTCTCTATTACTTTTTTCAAAGTGGTAAGAAGATTACCATCCCACAAATAATGGGCAAGAAGAGCAACAACTTCAGTATCAGTGTCTGAGACACAATAGACATCTCGCTGTTCAAGCCATGCTTTTATATCGAGGTAGTTTTCTATAATTCCGTTGTGTACGAGAGCAAGGTGATGATTAGAATCTCCATGAGGGTGAGCATTAATCTTTGTAGGAGCCCCATGAGTTGCCCACCTAGTGTGAGCAATCCCTCTGTTCCCAACTGGTTTAGAAATATCAATGAGTTTTTCAAGTTCAGCTATACGACCAGCTTCTTTCAACACTGTTAAGGAGGTTCCATTGTGTATTGCGACACCAGCAGAGTCATATCCACGGTATTCAAGTCGAGTAAGCCCATCAATGAGAATGCTAGAAGCATTCTGTTTTCCTAGATATCCTATTATTCCACACATGAGAAGAATAATAAATGATATACCACTAATGTGTCAATAAAATGAAATTTTAGTGTTTTTGCATAAAAAGAGCTGTAGCGATATCCATTTCAGCTTTATGAAACCATTCAAGGGTCTCTATATCTGTCAAATCAAGAAAATTGTCAGAATTAGCTTTTATCAAAGCTGAAACTATGTAGCCATCATGTATGCTGTTTATCTCACTTTTCGTAGTTTTTTCATGTAGCCAATATTTTGTATTTGACATTCATTATCCCAAAAATACATACCAGAACCAAGCCATCGGCTTCCTGTAGAAGTTTCAAAACGTCCAGTTAGAAAAGATTTTACATTTATGGTATTTGCATGATAGCACAAGATTATGGGAAAGTTAACCAAAAATCCCTGTTACAAAACATATTACTAGCTCGGATATGAATTATTCCACTTCATCCTCAAATGAAAATTTCCTGTATTAGAAAAACTGTGTTTTAATAGAGTTGAGTCTAGAGAAGAAATCTCTAAAAGGAGAATGGAAGAGGAAGCCCTTTGTTTGTTGCAACTTCGAAAGACTTCCCCTTCACAAATACATATGCAAACATTAACTCACCCTAAGCTAAAGTTCAAGAGAATTTCTATCCATCCT
>CAYZUR010000099.1:0-6720 GCA_964481535.1 uncultured Spirochaetaceae bacterium
ACGCCGCAAGGGGCTTCCATATCACCGGCGAACATTTCTTTGAAGACCTAAATGGTATTTACGCTTTTGCATTGTATGACAGCGAAAAAGACCTTTTCCTTATTGGTAGAGATCATATGGGAATTATTCCCCTCTATCAGGGATGGGATAAAGATGGGCAGTACTATGTGGCAAGTGAACTCAAAGCGTTAGAGGGAGTATGTACTCACTTTGAAGAATTTCCTCCAGGAAGTTATTATATCTCAACACAAAGTGAGCCTGTAAAATGGTATTCTAGGTCTTGGGAGTCTTTTGATGCAGTAAAAGATAATACTACAGACATCAAAGCAATTCGAACAAGTTTAGAATCTGCTGTAAAAAGACAGATGATGAGTGACGTTCCTTTTGGGGTTCTATTAAGTGGTGGACTCGACTCTTCTATCATTGCAGCTGTAATGATGAAATATGCAGCGAAGAGAGTTGAAACAAATGATACTAGCGAGGCATGGTGGCCTCGTCTGCATAGCTTTGCTATTGGATTAGAAGGGTCCCCTGATTTGATTGCTGCTAAAATTGCTGCAGACCATATAGGGACTGTCCACCATGAAGTTCACTTTACAATACAAGAAGCACTTGATGCCCTAAAGGATGTAGTATACCACCTAGAAACATATGACATTACAACAATTAGAGCATCAACCCCGATGTTCCTCCTTTCTAAAGTCATTAAATCTATGGGAATAAAAATGGTCTTAAGTGGAGAAGGTTCAGATGAATTATTTGGGGGGTATCTCTATTTTGACAAAGCGCCATCAGCAAAGGATTTCCATGAAGAGACTGTAAGAAAACTCTTCAAACTCCACCTCTATGATTGCCTTAGAGCAAATAAGTCATTAGCAGCATGGGGCGTTGAAGGAAGAGTTCCTTTTCTCGATATTGAATTTATGGATACTGCCATGAATCAAAATCCTCGAGATAAAATGTCGAGTAAGGTACCTGGTAAAAAACGAATCGAAAAGCATATATTACGTGAAGCTTTTGAAGATCTTCTTCCTCCTGAAATTGCATGGCGCCAGAAAGAACAGTTCTCTGATGGAGTTGGCTATAGTTGGATAGATACACTTAAAGAGATCACGAGTGAAAAAGTAACAGACCAAATGTTCAGCAACTCTCATCATCGATTTCCAATAAATACTCCATTGAATAAAGAAGAGTACTATTACAGGTCTCTATTTGAAGAATCATTCCCTTCTGATTCTGCAGCCCGATGTGTACCTCATGAAGCATCGGTTGCCTGTTCAACACCAACAGCCCTTGAATGGGATGAAGCTTTCAAGAAGATGAATGACCCATCAGGACGAGCTGTTAGTGGTGTCCATGACCAAGCTTATTCATAATATAATGGCTGATTAATGAATTATATGTAGGGGGAGAATTTGAAAAATTCTCCCCTTTCTTGAACTACTGTATGTGACAAAATTTTTCCTAATTATAATAAAAAAAATCTCACCCTTTTTTTAAAATAAGCGCTCTTTATTTACATTCTCTTTATCCAATATTCACTTTCCTCTGCTATAATGAAGTTATCATTAACCTAACAGAAGGAAAATCTTTATGAAAAAGAGATCAAAAACGAGAATGGTAAGACAATCTGTACAATTACTGTTTTTCACAATTGTTCTACTAGTGGTGCTCGGACACACATTAGAAGAAAATGGTATTATCATTCCATTTTTAGAGGGAGCATCACTGCATGCTATCTGTCCATTTGGTGGAGTTGTCACACTTTATCAATATATTACTACAGGCTCTTTTGTTCAAAAAATTCATGAGTCTTCCTTCTATTTGATGTTTATTGTTTTTATTACAGCGATAGTAGCTGGTCCCATATTTTGTGGATGGGTCTGCCCTTTTGGAACGTTTCAAGAATGGATCGGGAAAATTGGGAAAAAGATTTTCAAAAAACGTTATAACAATATAGTTCCAGAGAAACTTGACAAAATACTCAGATATCTTCGCTATGTTGTTCTTATTTGGGTCGTTATTATAACAGCAACAAGTGCAAAACTCATCTTTGCTGAATATGACCCTTACTATGCTCTCTTTAACTTTTATACTGGAGAAGTAGCTATAGGAGCTTTTATTTCACTAGCCCTTGTTGTTATTCTCTCTCTTTTCATCGAACGCCCATTTTGTAAATATGCCTGTCCGTATGGAGCTCTGTTAGGACTTACAAATTTCTTTAGAATCTTTAGCATAAGACGAAATGATTCTACCTGCATATCTTGTCGCGCTTGTGATAAAGCATGCCCTATGAATATAGAAGTTTCAAACAAGAATAAAGTAACAGATCATCAATGCATCTCATGTTTAGAATGCACAAGTGAAGTCGCATGCCCCATAGATGCTACAGTTGAACTTAGTACAACAACACCAAAGGTAAAGGGAGGTAAAAAAAGATGAAAATGAGATCATTATCTGTAGCTATTTTGCTAATAGTAATAATCCTTGGTGGAGTTCTCCTCCTTCAAATAAGTGGCCTTTGGATTACTGAAGGGAGCAAAGTCCCTACTAAGATTACAACTGGAGAATTTGCAGGCATGGCTGATCCTTCAGATATTAGAGGATCCTATAAGCTTGAAGATGTTAACACTAATTTCGGCATCCCACCAATCACTATTGCGACAGCTTTTGCCCTCGACACATCGATAAAAGAAGCTGCATCATATTTAGTGAAAGATATCGAAGCAATATATGGTGAGATGGAAGACTTACCTGGTGATATTGGTACAGATAGCGTTAAGTTGTTTGTCTCTCTTTACAATAGCATTCCATATACAGCTGAAGAAGAAACATACCTTCCATCAACTGCCCTCAATCTCTTATTACAAATGGGCAAGATAACAAAAGAGGAATTCACGATACTGAGTGAAAAAAGTTACACACCGACAATACTTCCATCAGAAATTGAACAGAATATATCTCCTCCTCTTCCCTCTCAAGAATTCACCATTAAAGGAAACACAACATTTCAAGATCTTACCAATTGGGGATTAACACCTACTCAAATTGAAAAGGTGTTAGCTGGAACTATTGAATCAAAAAATGAGACTATTCGAGATGCGGCAACAAAAAATGGTGTAGAGTTTTCTCTATATAAAAATAGTTTCCAAGATTTACTGAATAACAAATAGGATAATGGAATTATAGACAGCACAACACTCGTGCTGTCTCACTTCTTCTTATTTCTTTATCGTATTAGGAAGTCTTTTTACTCCCATATAGAAGGCAACAAGAACCGCATCTTCTTCTCCGGTGCTCTGTCCAAAATGCCATGTATTAATTACTTCTACAATAGGATCTCCTTCTCTAAATACTGATTTTTTTCCTTGTTCTGTTTCAACAGAGAGTTCTCCACTCAGCATGTAAGCTACTAAGGGAATTGGGTGTTTATGAGGAGCTAATTTCACTCCGCTGGGAACAGTGATTCTAAGGATAGTCACTTCTGGAGAGCCATAAGGATACCACCCAATCAACTCTCCATCCCATGTGTTTGATGTCACAAGGAGTGTTTCAACACTTGCTTTATCATAGGCAGCTGACTCTGCTGCTACCAATCCTGTGATTAAGAAGCATAAAAAGATACAAGAAATAATTCGCTTTTTCATATGTATACTCTAGCAAAGGAATATCCTTTGCGCCCCCTTTTATTATTGAAAAATTCACTTATATAGAGATTATTATACATGAAAGAAATGTTGTTTGGTAAAAAGATGTTAAAAAAAGTGAAAAAATGACGCATACATAATGGAAATATAACATATAGACTTTTTCTTATCCTACTTTATCTAAGAGCATCAATATATTCCTTCTGCATTCTTCTTATCTACTATTGGATATACATAAAAGCATTGAACCCTTTATTGGTAACAACTTTTACGCTGTGTGAGTATTTATGTGGTATTATACATGTAGAGGTGAACTACTATGCCATTTATTCTTGTCCATGGTGACATTACGAATGTGAAAGTCGATGCTATTGTTAATGCTGCAAATACTCAATTAGAGATAGGAGGGGGTGTATGTGGCGCTATTTTTCAAAAAGCTAGAACTTCTTTATTGCAACAGGCGTGTGATTCTCTTTCGCCTGTTGAAACAGGAGATGTTGCAATCACCCCTGGATTTAATCTTCCATCTACATTCATTATTCATGCAGTTGGTCCTATTTGGCAGGGAGGAGAGATTGGTGAAGATTCGCTCCTCTCATCATGTTATACAAAATCGCTATATCTTGCTAAAGAAAAAGGACTAGAATCTATTGCATTCCCCCTCATCTCAGCTGGTATTTATGGCTATCCCAAATATAGGGCATATAGAATAGCAGTATCTGCAATCCTAGAATTTCTGGAAGTAAATGAAATGAGTGTCTCTCTTGTTCTCTTTGATGAGTCTTTTATCAAAAAAGAGGAAAGGGATAAAGAACTCGATGATTACATTAGAAAACATCAAACAATAACACTAGAGCAAAGAACCATCCATAAAACTATGGACTCCTCAACTCTCTACAGCCCAACAGATTCTTCTCTTATAGATATAATAGAAAAAAAAGAAGAGTCATTCTCTACTCGCCTCTTTCGTCTTATTGAAGAAAAGCATCTTGATGAAGTTGCGGTCTATAAAGGGGCAAACATAGACCGAAAGCATTTTTCTAAAATTAGGAGCAACGATTCTTACCAACCACATAAGAGAACTGTTATTGCCCTATCTATCTCTCTCCATCTTAGTGAAAAAGAGGCAAAAGAGCTTCTAAAAAGTGCAGGATACTCATTAAGCCACAGCTACCTTTTTGATATCATCATAGAGTACTTCTTACAACGAGGACGCTATGATATCCACGATATCAACGAATTCCTCTTCTCATATAATCAGCCTCTCATTGGAGGATAAATGTCGCTCAAGGGGCGACCACATCCCTCTCATTTTTCCATATACTTACCTCATAAGGAGCTCATACTATGGAAAAGAAACACACAGAACTTGTATGCATTCTCGATAAAAGCGGATCAATGTCAGGCCTTGAAAGTGATACTATTGGAGGATTTAATACACTCATTAATAATCAGAAAAAAGAAGAAGGGGAAGTTGTTGTTACTACGGTCCTCTTTGATACCTACTACACGATCCTTCATAACAGAATCCCATTGAAGGAAGTAGAACTGCTTAGTGAAAAAGATTACACCGCGAGTGGTACAACAGCCCTTCTAGATGCTGTTGGCTCAACTATAGATCACTTAAGCAAACACATCACTCAATTAGAAGATTTAGAGTATCCTGCTGTCTTAGTTGTTATCATCACAGATGGAGAAGAAAACTCAAGTTCAAAATACACACTAAAGAGTGTCAAAAAAAGCATAGAGTTTTATAAAGAACATCATACGTGGGAATTTATCTTCCTAGGTGCTAACATTGATGCCTTTCAAGCAGCTCAAAACCTAGGGATTGCAAGAGAGAGGGCATCTTCCTATCATGCTGATGCAACTGGGGTTAATATTAACTACGACGTGTTAAGCCAATCAGTGAGCAAAATAAGAAGTGGAAAATGCATAGATGATAAGTGGAAAGAGAAAATAGAAGAAGACTTTAAGAGAAGGAAAAAAGGTAATTGATGATATTTGGGAGCATTTTTGCTCCCATTATTATATTGAGTGAAGATATTAAGCCATCAACTTCTTTCTTAATTGTTTTATAGCAATCAATTGTTTGAGTTTTTTAGGTGAAAAAGAGATCTCCTTGAAGTAGGCTTCCATTATTTCAAGTCGCTCTTTTTCATATTCTGCCGAATTTAGGGTATCAAGTGGTTCTATTAAGTGGATGATGCTTCCAAAGTATTCACCTTGAACATCAACTTTTTTTCCCCTCAATGTATTAATCCAAAACTCCCACTCTCCTATCAGGTTCTTCTCTTTAGGGAAGAGTGAGCATATTTCTCTTTTCACAATAATTGCATTAATGGGAATGGTGTTCTTGATAAGGAGGCGTTGATAAAACCCAAAGATTGAATCATCTGCAATAGCAAGTTTTTCTATTTTATTATCTTTTTCATACATTGTGCCACATTGAATAGCATCAGCTTTTGAAATATGAAATCTCTCTTTAGCTTTCTCTAGCCACCCTTCATGGAGTTCTTGGCCACTCTCTAAAAAAGTGAGGACCTCCCCAGTAGCCTTTTGGATACCAAAGTTTCGTGCCTCAGATATTGTTTGATCTAATAAATGATAAAGAGTCATTCTTTCATCTGTAACTAATACATCACATTTTTCATGCCCATGATGCACCACAATGATTTCAATGTGCTCATAGCTTTGATGAATACAGGAAGAGAGTGACAAAGTAAGGTCATCGTCAACACTACCTGTTGTTACAATAATTGAGAGGAGAGAATCGGGGGTTTCTAAATTCATGTAATGAAAATACTACATTTACAGTATACATGCAATTATAGAAGCATAGACAGTTACTTTATTTAGGTAGAGGATACCGCAATATGAAGAATAAAAATCCAAAAGTAGATATGTTTATACAAAAAGAGAAAAGATGAAAGGAAGAATTTGAGACTTTAAGAGAGATTATTCTTACACATCCAGTTATTGAAGAGGTAAAATGGGGAGTTCCTTGCTATACCTATAATCAAAACAATGTTCTATTGATGCATGGATTTAAATAATATTGTGCTATATTGTT
>CAYZUR010000100.1:0-6683 GCA_964481535.1 uncultured Spirochaetaceae bacterium
TAGCAGACAAGGGTTTTCCTATCAGTTCGATAGCAGAAGACCTGAAGTCTAGACCGGATCTTCACTTTATGACACCAATAAGAAGGGTTGACCGTAGGATTCTTGAAAATAGCATGTTGGACTTCAATGAAGTGGTCACAGGCACAGACAAGAGTGTCGTCGGAAAGAAGGTAGAACTCAAGAATAGCAGATACCTGTATTCATTTAGAGATTCTTATCTTGCAAGCAAGGAGGAACGCTCATTTATCACTAGATCAAAGAAGAAAAAGTCTTTCGACAGTGAAAAATACTTATCACACAAGGATAGATATGGTGTGATTGTTTTCGAATCAAGCCTAGACCTGTCCCTTAGCCAGGTTTACAAGAGTTACGAGGATAGATGGTTGCTTTTATTCTCTTCGCTCAGTACAAAGGTGAGGAAAACCTCGATTCAACTAATGTACAAGGAGATTTCTCTCTCATCGGAGCAGAGTTTGTGAACTTTATAGCCACGATCATGACTTCCAGAATGGCGCGAAAGGCTGGTAATGCAAAACTGTTAGATACTATGACGTATGGGGATCTGATGGACGACCTTTCATCTGCATGGCGAGTAAGTAACTCAACAGAGTTTCCAAGGTCAAACGACAAAAAATGGGTCCATACATTACCTTCAGTGTTGGTATTACTTGAAAAACTGGGACTATCTGAACCTCTAATAAAGGAATCAAAGAAAAGAGGAAGACCTAAAAAAGAAAGAACTGAACCAGAAAAACCTAAAAGACCTAGAGGTCGACCTAGGAAAGATTCAGTCCCCCAAGTTAAAGCGAAATAGATATAGACCGATTTATTGGGAAACTTTTATTTGATATTACTATAAATTTTAAAAATTTTACCTTCAGTAATCGCTAGACAAATATGAAGTGAGAATTTATGATAAGGCATCATGGAAAATACCTCCTATCTACTCTTGCTTAATGAACGACTCAAAAAAGACATCATCTCCCTCTCAACAAAAGAAAAGGGTATAATTTATGAAAAATTAACTTTTTTAGAAAATGGCATGTGGGATACAGGAGTGCGGGTAAAAAAACTCAAAGGAGCCTCAAACAAGGTAATCTTTGAAGCACGAATTAACAAAGGAGATCGCCTCATCTTCACTCTCGGCAGAGATGGCAATCATACCTGCATCTACCTATGGGCTCTCATCCATCATGATAATATTAGCTCAAAAGCCCAGACAATCTTACCAGATAATGCACCTTTTTTACACTTTGAGTCCATGAGCGAAGAGACCGTGGAGAACCTGTTCATCGATACCTTAAGTGATGATGTATTCACACAAGAATCGATTGAACAAAAAGTACTAGAAGATTATGGACCTCAAAAATGGATGGATATTGGGGATGAGCAGCTGCAAAGGTTCTTAGGGAAAAACAATCCGGACTTCTTTGAACTCTTTCTTTATCTCACAGATGAGCAAAAAAATGTACTCAAGCTACCTCCCCCCATCCTTCTGTCGGGAACAGCAGGTAGTGGTAAAACCACACTAGCCGTTTACTACCTACTAAAGGGGAGCTATACTGGGCAGGATGTATTATTTGTCACCTGTAGTAATTTCCTTAAAGAGTATTCAGAAAAACTGTACAAAGGCTTAATCGTACACTCATCCTTTGAAAAGAAAATAGGAAACGTTCAGTTTCGTGTGCTACGTGACCTGGTTTTGGATATACTCATCGCCAAAGGAATCCATCTAGATCTAAAGAAAGAAGTCGACCTGAAGGGGTTTATAGAGATATTCAATCGACACAGCCTTTCAAAGAAGTACGACCCTGTGCTTGTCTGGGAGGAGATTCGCTCTATCATTAAAGGAGCTAATCCCCCGGTAAGTCTGCACCATTACCGTACTCTTATCTCTCGCTACTTACAGAATACCCTTACCACTACACACCTTCGTCAACTTAAAGACTCCCTTTTGGCTCTAAAGTCCTATGATTTCAGTAAGAAATTTGAAAGAATCATTGAAAAGAAAAGTTCACTTATCAGTTTCACCGACTTTGTACAGAGTCTCTCTCTGCCCAATCAGCAGCGTGACTATGCGACCTATTCCTTCATTCTTGGTGAGATTCTCCGTATCCTAGAAGCAAAAGCAAGCCATCTCACCTCTGTTATGCTTTCTTTAGAAGAATATAGTGAGCTAGGGAAAAAAAGGGCTCCCAACTTCCTCTACGACCGTAAAGAGCTATACAGCATTGCCCTCTATTACCAACAACAGCTAGAAGTAGGAAAACGCTTTGATGAAATTGATCTTTATAGAAAAGCACTATTCGCATTGGAACAACTTGATAATCAATTTCAATGGGACTTGGTGGTAAGTGATGAAGTGCAGGATTTTTCTGATATTCAGCTCACCCTCCTTTTCAAGCTCTCTAAAAAACCAGGAGATCTTGTGTGTCTAGGAGATCCCAAACAGATTATCAACCCCAGCGGATTTCGCTGGGAGGAACTTAAAAACCGCTTTTATGAGCAAGAGATACCAGTTCCTGATGTTCATCATCTCCATCTGAACTTCCGTTGTGTTGGCAGTATTGTTATGCTTTCTAACGCCTTGCTTAAGTTAAAACAGCAACTAGTGGGTATCAGTGGGTACGAGAAGAGTGAGGAGTGGAAATTCAATGGCCGTCCACCATATCTCATTCATGGCATCACAGAAGCACAAATGACAAGTGAGGTAGCATCCACTGCAGCTGGGCAGGTAATCTTGGTGCGTAAAGAAAGTGAAAAACAGCGGTTAATGAAGAGTTTACAAACCGAACTTGTGTTCACTATTCATGAAGCTAAAGGCTTGGAGTTTGAAACCGTGCTCCTTTGGAAATTCTCATCCGATGCTAAATCCGCAGACATCTGGCGAAAGATCCATGGGGAAAACTTCCTCTCAACCAGCCACAATCCCTTAATTAGACACGAAATCAACCTATTGTATGTGGCTGTGACGAGGGCAAGAAACACCCTCATAATTTACGATGGAGCACGCCCATCACCGGTGTGGCAGATAGAGACTCTTGGGCAACATATCTTTAGCACCAAGGAACATGAAGCTCTTTCGCAGATATGGAAACGAATATCGAGTGCAAAGGAGTGGGACGACCAAGGAAACTACTTCTTCGAACGAAAGTACTATTCCGTTGCTGCTGAGTGTTATCGTAATAGCTCTAACGATGCAATGTATGATGTGTCTCAAGCATACATCAAAATAAGTGAGAAATGTTATTTAGAAGCTGCTACTTTGTTCTTGAAGCGAGGACGAAAGAATGAAGCAGCCCAGAATTATGAGGATGCTGGTGACTATAAAAATGCCCTTTTACTCTGGAAGAAGCTTAAACAAAAAGATCGTATTGTTTTATGCAACATATTCTTGTTAGAAAGCGAAGAAAAGTATAAAGAGGCAGCTGCTCTTTGGGTTAAACAAAAGCGCTTTGACCGAGCTATAGAAAACTGGAAAAAGGCCAAGGCATTCACACAATTAGGTGCATATTATTTCAAATTGCGTTCTTACACTTTAGCAGGAGAACATTATGAGAATGCCGGTCTATTTCAAGAGGCTGCACTTTGCTATAAGCGGCTGAAACAGTATAAAAAAGCAGCAGACTTCTATGTTGCCTGTGGCCAGCATGCCAATGCTCTCCCTCTCTATATCCGATTAAAAGCTTACAATGAAGTAATTGCGTGCTATACGGCTCTTGAAGACCATTATCAGTTGGGCGTCTTATATGAGAAAAGAAAAGAATATTCATCTGCTATGCAGGAATTCACCCTCTACGCCAATGACTCAAAAAAACAAAAGAGTAAACTTATCGATGATGCGAAGTGTATGGAACATGTATCGAGAACGAAGATTAAAGCCGCAGTTCGCTATGCTGCTGTTAATCAACATACAGAAGCTGCTTCTTTGTTTTTTGATAAGAAACACTATGACCTCGCTGCTGATGAGTATCTGCTTTCTGGAGACAAGAAACTTGCAGCAATATGCTACACACGCCTTGATAAAAGTGAGCAAGCTATTGATTTATATGAGGATATTGGCGATAAGGAATCACACTTAAATGTCATCGAGATCCTCCGTTCAAACATGAGAAAAGGATGGCAGTATGATCAAAAACTGATTCAGGCTTGCTATGAAAGTGCAGAACGTCTTTTTAGCAAGAGCCAATACAGTAAAGCACTCACTCGCTATATAGCGGTGAACGAGTGTGGTAGAGTGCTCAAGTCTGGTTTACTTGTAAAAGGTCGTGACGAGGAAGTGCTCGACTATTTTATGGAAATTGAAGAATTCGAAAAAGGGGTTGAGTTCATAGGCAAAAAAAAGGAACTTTCCATCTCCCAAAGTTATGTAGAGTATCTTACCAAGGAAAAAGAAATGAGGATGGTAGGTGAATTAGTCTATGAGAAAGATCAGAGAATACTACTTGAGCTACTGGCAAAACTGTATACACAGAAGAATCCTTACGATCTATCAAAAATCATACAAACATACCTCGCAACGTTCAACTTTTTCTACCAAATAGAACAGGCACCCAAAGCCTTCTTTGATCTCATCATCAACACCCGGTATCTTAACCATATATTCCGTATTGTAAGTGAGTACGTTACTTCTGAAAAGGCATTTATTGAACAATTTAAAAAACGGCTTGCATCGAGTAACGATTCTCTTTTGATTGCACTTTCAAAAGAACATCTTCCTTCAACATTAGACCCAGTTCTGAAAGAGATGCCGATAGATATGCACAACTATCTGCTATTCACCCTTTCTCCCGAACGAAAATTAAAAGCATTCAAATTCCTTGATAAAAATTGCGCAGATGCATCAAAGAAAAGAATCTTTTGCTTTGATGCTAAAATGGTAAAAGAACAGGCACTCTTATATGAACAAGAGGGAAAATATAAGCAAGCGGCTGAAATCTATCAGAAAAATGAATATTTTGATGATGCAATACGATGCTACAATACCATACGTTATTTACCTGGAATAGCAAAAACATATGAAGCAATGCATCGGTATGAGGACGCATTGACAGTATATACTACATTGGATATGCACGCTGGGATAAAGCGAATGAAGAAAAAGCTACAAAAGAAAGAATACATCCAAAAGGAACTTTTCTAAAGGTCGCGAACAGCAAGACAATAGAGTAATCTTACAACTATCGATATAACATGCAGTGTATTCTCATATTTCTTTTAATCACAGATGCGCCTTATCGTATTTCCCATGTTCTTTATTGTAGTGCGTAACTAGCCCTAAACTTGGATGCCCTTTTTTTCTTAAGTTTAGTCTAAATTATGAACATTGGTTATTTACTACAGATTAATGAGTTACCCTACAATACCGACAAACTCCCACTCTCTCCGCGGTCCATCCTTGATATAATTGGTGTTATAGCCAACCTGAGCTTCATAGCTAGAGAATATCTATGCTTAGACAAACAGAGGCTCCATCTTTTGCTCAGAAATCAAAACTTGCATATCCTCTTCTGATGGGACAAGCAGAGATTCACTAGCCTTTTGCAACAGAGTCGACAATAAAGTAATGTCGCCGATACTGTTAAGGAACACCTCAGGATTTTTCAAGACCCAGCCAACAGCTGTAGAAATGGATGAAGGGTCAGTAAGAGGTTCATACCAGGTGGCAAAAGGATTTTCAGCTTCACCAACTGGACCTCTGGCAAGAGACTTGATAGTCTGCACTGCAACACGTCGCTGCTTGCAAAGCTCCATCAGCTGATTCACTTCTGCACTATACTGAAGATTTTGCATCATCGTGTAGTTGTAGGGAAAGAGGACCGAATCAAAATCGTACTTCATCAGACTCCTGTAGTGTGACCGAGGGGCACCCAATCCATGTCCGGTAACACCAATGTGCTTAATCAGACCCTGCTGCTTTGCCTCAATTGCCGCTTCAAGGACTCCGCCTTCTCCCATAGCAATCTCCCACTCTTGTTCATCTACAAGAAAATGAAACTGCCATAGGTCGATATGGTCGGTTTGTAGCTTTTCAAGCGATTGGTGAAGCTCGACCATTGCTTCTTTTTTAGTCCGCTTGTCAGTCTTGGTTGCAAGGAAAAAGGAAGACCTATCATGCTTCATCCATAGACCAATTCTCAGTTCAGCTTCCCCATAACTATGAGCGGTATCAATATGGTTGATGGAATATTTTTTGAGAAGTTCATAGGTTTCATCGGCCTCTTTTTGTGTGACTTTACTGAGAGCTGCTGCTCCAAATAACACTCGACTACTCATATGTCCTGTTCGTCCGAATTGCATTTTTTCAATCATGTCTTATACCTCCTTTTTAGGATAACACAAAAAAAACTGGAAAAAAGAAATAATTCGATACATCTTTTATCCAAACTATCTCGAATAAGAATTTTTCTATTCCTCAAATGATTTTTTCCTTTGATGTGAGTAACTTTGGTTTAATAGAGTAAAAACAGGTAAATCGATACTAAACTAAACTCGATTAGAAATAGATTTTGCCCAAAGAGAGGTTAAAAGTAGACAAAAGATACATTTCTCGAATAGATTTAATTCCACTTTCAAAGGGGTCTTTGGCAATATCTGCCAATATGAAGAAAGCTGGCCTCTTCATTTAAAGAAGTAACCAGCTTTTCTCAAATTGTATTAAATACATTCAATAAGGTTGTGTT
>CAYZUR010000101.1:0-6681 GCA_964481535.1 uncultured Spirochaetaceae bacterium
TACTACGACAAAGTCCCTTTTCATTACTCTGGACAATATCACTTTTAAATGAGGTATTTACATAAACAAATATCTCTTAAACCTTTACGAAAGGGCAAAATATGACTATTTTAGTGATAACATTAAAATAAAAGAGAGGTATTCCCATGGGTGCAACAACTCATATTGTAACAAAATATAATCAACATGATGGAACATTAATTACTGATAAAGGGTTTACAGTAGCCCTAGGGTCCCAAAAAGATTCGATAGCTCCATATGAACTTTTATTAGGAGGACTCTCCTATTGTCTATTTAGAACCTTTGAATCAATTGCTGAGAAAATGCAATTTGAATACAGTAGTATGGATATGGATATAGTTGGAGTAAAAAGAGATGACAAAATTGGAATGCTTGAAACTGTAACTATTAAAGTTGAGGTCAAAGGGGCTAGCAATGAGGGTAAATTCAAAAAAGCATTTGAAATTGCTACAAGGTATTGTTCAGTATATAATACCCTCTCAAAAATAGCTGAAATGAAATGGGACATTAATTATCTTTAATGAACTCTTTATGCTACAATGGGGATAGATGAAAGCACAAGATAACGAAAGATATTCAATAATTAGACTCTTTGAGACATTTATTCACTCATTATCTTGTGTTTCTTCTAAAGATGCGTATCTACTAACCCAACAATCTGCACGGATACCATTCTCTTTTCGTCTCGCTTCAACTCTTCAAAAAGAGTTAATGCCTCAACTCCCAGATACCTATTTTATCGATATGGGTTTAAAGGCAACAGACAACTCAAAAGCTCTTGTTCCTGATATCATCATACATGACAGAAAAGAAGACAATAGAGACACTCTTATGACTATCATATGCAGAAATGGCTATTTGAGCGAAAGTGAATTAATTGCATTACACACGTTAAGGAATTCTTCTAAACCTGATCTCACCTTAGCTGTAGCAATTCTCCCATTACAAAAATATTTTCTTATTTATAGAAGTGATGAGATGTTTGTTGATTATTACCATTTTTATATAGAGCATCAGCACTGTACTTTTTTAAAGCGACGAGAAATTGGAGATTTAGAGATAGACGAAAAGCAACTTACCCTCTCTATTCCTTCAAAGAAAAAAGCCGCCCCTCGCCAATAAACTTCTTCACCACTCGAGTATGAGCATCCTCACATCCATTCCACGGAGAATCTACATGTTCAGATTTATACTTTTGACTCATCCACAAGACCTCTTTTTCAAGACGTTCAAGTGCAGCATATTCTACGGCAATAAGTTCATTTGTAAAGGTGTAAAAACTACTCTTATCTAATACTTTTTTAGCCATCTCTAATACATCTTTCGTGTGATACAAACAGAGGCCTTTAGAGTGTAAAAAAGTTGCTTTGAATTCGGGATTATCACTATAGAGTTTTACAAGAGTAAATGCGTAGCGTAATAGGCGGTCTTCCATTTTATCACACACGAGACACCCTTTCTCTCTTTTGGCGAGAAATGAAAAGAGTTTAGTAATTTCCTTTTCTACTCCCTTTCCAATCTTACTTTTAAAGATACTTTTTTTATGTATAACGAATTCTTTCATTGTCTCTAGTAAAAACGTATGTGAGACAAGAGCAAGAGACTGAGCTGATCGTTTACCTATTAGGTCATTCCAGTGTGTGGGACAAAAGCCTGTGTGATTCACTGCAACTCTTGTCTCACTATTCATTACACTAGTGCCCATATAATAACTAATCGCATCGCTATGTGCCTCCTTCATTAGGTGGCACATGAGACACTCATCCCCTTTTTCAAGAGCATCCCATACAGGAATTGTCTCTAGCTCGTATTTCATATTTCTAGTTTCCTTTTTTCATTCTCATTAATTCATCACATTTTTGTTCATTAAGGGGGCTTACTTCCCAATTACTTAATGACATCATTTGTGTGATAAAGGTCATCTTAGCACTATTTTCTAAGACTTCAATAAGATCAAAAGCATTCACTAACGTTTTTCCAACTGTTAATACTCCATGGTTTTCCATAAGTACAACATCTGAATGAGCAATACATTCTACGACAGAAGATGCTAAATCAGGTGTTCCCATTCTTTGGTATGGAGCAAAGGCAGGTTCTTCCAATAAAAACCAGCTTTCTGCAAGAAGCTTTGTGTTAATCGGTTTTTTCATAGCGGTAAACGATGAGGCATACACAGGATGAGCATGTACTACAGCATTAATATCTTTACGATTAAGTAATACACTTCTGTGCATTTCACTTTCTATACTTAATGGAAGATGGGGAGTATAGTTTGTGTTGTCAAAACCAACAATAGCAATAACGTCGGCTGTGAGATTTGCTTTGTCGAGTTGGCTAGGGGTGATGGCAAATAGCTCGTCATTGAGCCTAAATGAAATATTACCACCACTAGTTGTTGTAAGGCGTGTTGAGTACAACCTTCTCATAATTGAAGCTACTTCTTCTCTAATTGATTGAAATGATGAAATGTCCACTTGCTTAATTCCTCCTAAGGTAGCTACACTCTACCTGTTTTAATAAAGAAATAGAAGTAGATACCGTTGTCTGAACGAAATAGTTTTGCTACAATACCTACGATATTGATACAAATAAGGAGTATCTACATATGAGAATGTCTCGCCTATTTTCCCGCACCCTTCGAGAAGCACCAGCTTCTGCTGATACTGACGGATATGCGTATCTATTACGTTGTGGTTTTATTGAACAACTAGGAGCTGGAGTATTTACTTTATTACCCTTAGGATTGCGTTCAATTAGAAAAATTGAACATATTATTAGGGATGAAATGAACTCTATTGGTGGACAAGAGATGTTAATGCCAGTAGTTAACCCAGCAGATATCTGGAAAGAGACAGGACGCTACTACAGTATCGATAAAGAGTTGAGTCGCTTTAAAGATCGTGTAGGACGAGACATGGTTCTTGCAATGACTCATGAAGAGTGTGTAAGTGATGTTGCTCGCTATCAAATAGATAGCTATAAACAGCTCCCTCAACTTGTGTATCAAATTCAAACTAAGTGGAGAGATGATCCACGTCCTAGAGCTGGGTTAATTCGAGTAAGAGAATTCACAATGAAAGACTCCTACAGTTTCGATGCCACATTTGAGGGATTAGAATTACAATATAATAATCACTATAAAGCATACTTTAAGATCTTTAATCGTTGTGGACTGCCAGCAATAGCTGTTGGAAGTGACTCTGGAATGATGGGAGGAAAAGTAGCACATGAATATATGTACCTTTCCCCTATTGGAGAAGATACTATCATTACCTGCTCCTCGTGTGATTATACTGCAAATAGACAAGTTGCAACTTTTGTAAAAGAATATTTTGCAGAAGAGGAGAAGAAGATAGAAAAAGTACATACACCTAATTGTAAAACAATTGAAGAGTTAGCGAAACTTTTGGATATCCCAACTCGAAAAACAGCAAAAGCTCTCTTTATGATGGGAACCTATGTTGATGAAAAAAGTGGAGAAGAAGAAGAGAAACTTATCATTGGAGTTATTAGAGGCGACATGGATATTGAAGAGAATAAACTTCAACACGCCTCACATGCAAATGGATTACGCGTTGCTCATGTAGATGAAATTACTGCAATGAAGATGACTCCTGGATATGGATCTCCTATTGGAGCAGATGCATCTGTGATTATTGTTGTAGATGAATCAGTTGCAAAAAGCAATAACTTAGTAGCAGGTGCAAACATTGAAGGCTACCACTTGCTCAACACCAATTTTGAAAGAGATTATAAGGGAATAGTAAGTGACATTGCTTCAGCTAAAGCTGGTGATATCTGCACCACGTGTGGTCATCCCCTCAAAGTTAGCAAAGGAATAGAAGTGGGAAACATCTTCCAACTTGGAACTCGCTACTCAGATGCTCTGTCGGTAACCTTCCAAGATGAGAAGGGAACAAGACAACCAGTTATTATGGGCTCCTACGGAATAGGAGTCGGACGATTACTCGCATGCCTTGCTGAAGAGTACCATGATGAAAGAGGCCTCCAACTCCCTATTACCACAAGTCCCTACCAAGTACACTTTGTCTCCCTCATGAAAGAGAGTGAAGCATCTGATGAAATATATGAAGAACTCACCAATGAAGGAATTGAAGTACTCTATGATGAAAGAAAAGAGAGTGCAGGAGTAAAATTTGCTGATGCAGACCTTATTGGACTTCCCATCAGAATCACATTAGGAAATAGAGGATTCAAAGAAGGTGTTATTGAACTAAAGCTTAGAGAAGACCTAAACACAACCATCACAATCCCAATACCTGAAATAGTAAAAGAAGTGAAAAAGATCATAACTGATAAAATGAATCAATTGAAAGCGTAAGATAAAGGTAATCCCGCCAGTGTGGCGGGATATTTTTTAGCATAAAATGATGCAATGGTTTTTGAACTAAATAATTCCTCTGAACTTCTCATTTAATGTTTTTAGTTGATGTATTAATACATTAAATTCTAAAGATTCCCCATAAATAATATTCTCTTGCATCGCTCTATAATCTTTTTCCCAATAATCCAATACCGATTTTGGTGGGATAAAGTTCAATAAGGAAGGATACAAAGAATCATAGTCAAAACCTCGTAAGCCGATAAAATGTTGCCTATGCTCAACGACCTCTTTATAGAGAACTTTATCAGTAAGAGCAATCTGAGAAATAGGAGTATTCATCATTCTTTCAATATCATAGAGGTGACGACTCATTCGATAAAAACGAATCTTTTCTATTGGTTTATGAAATTCTTCATGTAAGAGAAATAATTTTTCTAAAAAAGTACGTTCCGCTGGTGCTACTCGCGCATAAAAAGGGATATCTGCAAAGGGTTTTTCGGGAAAATAATCTGAAACAAACGATTGGATAGGTTTCAATTCATATGGGCTAATCATGCTTCTTGCACCTGCTTCTATAAGCACACGTGAAGAGGTGTATGAGAAAGATTGTGAATATACAGAAAAGTATTCAACGATTATCGTTTCTGGGTCTACTGTAGATATAGAACTACTTATAGTATGTATATCAAAACATTTTTGAGGAATTTGTATCTCTAACAACGCTTTTTCTATGGCTTCTTTTAGTTTCGTTCTTACAAAATTACAAGATGAACGTCTCAACCTATCACTAACTTGATTTTTTGATAATTCTCCTTCGTACCCTAAAAAGACTCTATCAATAGCAATATCTATATCTTCAGAAAATCTTTCAATAAGATGCCATCCTTTGCTTAGAGACGTCCCACCTTTAAACAATAGATAAGGAGCATACTTTGATGTAAAAAGAACTTTTAGAATTATACTCACCCACCAATCTTTCTCAACAGCTTCTGCTGAAATATGTTTTAATCGTCCAATTTCACTAAATACATCTCTTTGTTCCTGTGGAGATAGATTACACAACAGCATATTTATCCTCAGTTATAGAATAATTCGACAAGCAATTTCCCAATCCATTCAGGCCCTAGTTGCACATCATGGGTAAAAAGGTATTTGTCTTCTTTCTTTATATACTGAGTAATGACAGAAAGTACTTCGTCTGTGATAGAATCCTTTCCTATTTCTTTTAATGCAGATACAGTAAGAGAGATGATTTCACTTTTATAGGAGAGGTTCTTTGCTGTTGTTTTTTTTAATAACATACTTCTTCCTCCTACTAATGAAATACGTCGAGGAGATCCATCGGTAAGAAACACGGCACGGGTGGGAACTTGAGTGGTTAATCCAATTTTATAAAGCGCATAGGATCCAGATGCTTTGATTCGAGATTGCTCGTTTTGTGCAATAGCACAAGCAATCTCATTCAGGGTGGGATAAGCTATACTTCCTAGAATTTTAGAATATCGTGGGACTTGATATATTCCAGGTCCAAGTCTCACAATTGTCCCCTCTTTCACTATACGGGACAACACAACTCTTATTGCTTGTTTGTCAAGAACATCAAAAGATTCACAGAAGAATATTTCTCCAACATTCATAAGTTGAATTTGAGTTCGAATATGTTTGGCTATTGAAATTGTATTATCATCTTTCATGTGATATGATTTTAGCATAAATTCATATCAATATAAAGAAAAAAAGACTCAAGGGGAAAGGTAATACCGCCAATGTGGCGGGATATCTTTTATCATAAGATACTTCAATATTTCGAACCAATTTCAATATTTACTAAAAACTATTTTTACATTTGCTCAATAATTACATTAACAGAGATAGGGGAAGAATATCTATTTTAATGACTTCAGATTTTTTAAAATTCTTTTCAACCAAAGAAATTAACCATCTAATATGCACACCAATTTTATATGCTATCTTCTACTCTTTATGACGGAGTATAAAGGTTTTTGAAGCCATCTGCTTTTCTTAAGCAATATTTGCACTCGAGTTTGACGTTTTATGACTATTTTATTTGACATATCATTTTTCGAAGCCTATAATCTAATTTATGTTAAGCGAAACAAGGTATACAAAAATTGTCTCCATCCTAGAAGATAAACAAAGTGCCACAGTCAAAGAACTTGCTGAGGTACTTGATGCATCCGAGTCGACCATTAGACGAGACTTAAATATACTTCATAAAAGAAAAAAGCTCGAAAAAGTTGGCCTTTCGCTGTTTTGAATGGGTAGCCTAATATAATAGATAATAAATAGTGGAA
>CAYZUR010000102.1:0-6654 GCA_964481535.1 uncultured Spirochaetaceae bacterium
TGGGCGCTGCTGTTGTTGGAGGGGCAAGTATCTATGGGGGAATAGGCTCTCCAATAGGGGCTGTAATTGGAGCCATAATTATAACACTTATAACTAATGGGATGAATATGATGCATATATCATACCATAACACCCTAATTGTTAAAGGGTTTGTGATTATTTTCTTTGTGGCTTTTGACTCTTTAAAAAGAAAAGTTAAGGTCGTAAAAGTATGAAAAATAATGAATTTATCAAAATAATCGATGTAACAAAGAGTTTCCCAGGAGTGAAAGCACTTAATAATGTTTCTTTTTCAGCTAGTTCTGGAGAAGCTCTAGCATTAATTGGAGCTAATGGGGCAGGAAAGAGTACCTTGATGAATATTATCGGTGGTGTTATTAATAAAGACTCAGGGAAAATAGTACTAAATGGGAAAGAAGTAAATTTTAAATCTCCTCTTGATGCTCTCAAAAATGGGATTTCATTTGTTCATCAAGAAATGGCTCTTTTCCCTTCTATGAATATTATGGAAAATATTTTTCTTACTGAATTTCCAAAAAACTCTATTTCATTGATCAAGAAAAAAGAAATGGAGGAATCGTGTAAAGAGTTAATTGGGCGTCTAAGTGACAATTTAAAACCACATGACAGAGTTGATACTCTAAGTACTGGTGATCAGCAAATGGTCGAAATTGCACGAGCTCTAAGAACAAATCCAAAACTGATAATATTTGACGAACCAACGTCGTCACTAACAGATAATGAAAAAAATAAACTATTTGAAATAATCAAACGTTTAAAAAGTCAAGGTAGCACAATAATATATATAACGCACATGCTTGATGAGATTTATACGATTTGTGATAGAGCAATAGTCCTTAGAAATGGCGAAACAGTTGGAGGGGGCAATCTTTCTGAACTTACATATAAAGATATTGTCAAATTGATGATTGGGGAGAAGGAAGTTGAACAGTATTATAAAGACCACTCTCATGTCCGAAGAGATGTAGCTTTAAAAGTAGAAAACTTGTCACGAACAGGTGTTCTTCGTGATATTTCTTTTGACTTATATAAAGGGGAAGTTGTTGGGCTTTGGGGGTTATTAGGTTCTGGCCGTTCTGAGACAATGCGTTCAATAGTTGGTTTAGACCCCATGGATTCTGGGGAAATTCAAATTAGTATTAATGGAGAGCTAAAAAAACGTCCTGCAAAAGATATCCATCGCCGAGTTGGTTTTATTACTGAAAATAGAAGATATGATGGCTTACTATTACCGTTATCTGTCAGAGAGAATATGAGTTTAGCAAATTTAAAAAGTTTTATTGGCAAGTTTGGTTTAATAGATAAATCAAAAGAAAAGAAAATGACTGAAAAGTATATAGATCTCTTATCAATAAAAGTTTCAGATATAGAGCAGAAATGTGAAACATTGAGTGGGGGTAACCAACAAAAAGTTATTGTTGGAAGGTGGCTACAACGAAGTCCAGAAGTCTTTCTAATGGATGAACCCACAAGAGGTCTTGACGTGGGCGCTAAAGGTGAAATTCATCAGTTAATAGAAGACTTGGTTACTGAGGGTGCTGCTGTAGTAGTCATTTCATCAGATATTGATGAAATTATGTCAATTAGTGATAGGTTTCTTGTAATTTATAAAGGTAAAATTGTGGCTAATCTACCTAGAAAAGCTACAAAAACTGAACTAATGTCGGCGGCAACAGGTGTTGCCTTAGGAAACTGAGATGCAAAATGTATTAAAAACTAAAAATGTGAAATTAATTCTTCAATATTATGGATTCCCAATAATTATTGTTTCTGTTTTGATATTTCTTTCTGTGAGTACAGATAGTTTTCTTACAGTAAACAATATTATGAGCCTTTTACATTCTTCAGCTCCGATGATAATAACAGCATCAGGATTAGCCCTAGTTATTATGTCAGGTAATATTGATATTTCAATTGGGTCTGTAACCTTCGTCTCATCAACAGTATCAGCTATACTGATTGTTAGATTAGGCTTTAGCCCAATAATAGCAATTCCTTTAATATTTGTCACAGGTGCTGCCAGTGGAGCTATAACAGGGTTAGTAGTTACTAAATTGAAAGTAAACCCATTGATTGCATCAATGGGGATGCTATTTATACTTAGAGGAATAGCTCTTCGACTCACTGAAGGAAGAGTTATAAGTCTTCCAGATTCTTTCAGAAACTTTGGGAATTTTAGAATAGGGCCTGTATACATAGATTTTCTGATAGCACTATGTTTTATTATTTTTGTCCATATCTTACATACAAAAACTTCTTTTGGACGAAATATTATGGCAATTGGTAATGACACTCATGCTGCGAAAACTATCGGAATTAATACTGAGAAAACTATATTTATCAGTTTTTTGCTTTCAGGGTTGTTTGCAAGTATTGGAGGCTTTTTTAATGCTATGCAATTAGGTGGTGTTACACTTCATATGGGACAAGGATTGGAATTTTCTGCTATAGCAATGATTGTTGTTGGAGGTATTAGTCTATTTGGTGGTGAAGGAAGTGTAATTCCAGGTTTTTTACTTGGTGTGTTTACTCTTAATCTTATTGAAAATGGACTTAATCTTGTTGGAGCCTCTCCTTATGCTTATCCATTTGTAAGAGGTGGAGTAATTTTCATCGCAATGTATGCTGATACGTTAAAAAATCGTGTGAGAATTAGACTTAGGGACTTTAATAAATAAATTACCAAATTGTAAATACTAATGGAGAATGATATGAACAAAATCAAAGTTGGAATTTTGACTTTTTCAGATGGTCGTGACTATATCCATCAGGAAATGTTAGATATAAATAAAGAATATCAAGAAAAGCTTGTTGCAGAATTAGAGAAATATCCATATATTGAGGTTTTTTCAGGAAGCCAGATAATAGGAGATGCAGAAACTGCTAGATTGGAAGGACAATTTCTTGAAAGTATGCATGTTGATGTAACTATATGTAATTATGCTATCTGGTGTTACCCACATCTTACAGCTATTGCTACACGGTTTGCTCCAGGTCCTTACATTATGTTTTGCAATCTTCATCCTTCAAAATGTGGAATGGTAGGAATGATGGCTGCCTCTGGAACTATGGATCAGTTAGGAAGAAAGTATAAAAAAGTTTGGGGTAATATACAAGATAAAGATGTTTTAGAAAGTCTTATGGTATCTATTCGTGCTTCTAGTGCGGTTGCAAGCCTAAAAGGTCAAACAATGGGAGTTTTTGGTGGTCGCCCATTAGGGATGTACACAGCTGTTTCAAATTTAGATCAATGGCAAACACTTTTTGGTTTAGATGTAGATCATTGTGAACAACATGAAATTATCAGAAGAGCATCTTCTATAGAGCAGGAAAAAGTAACTAAGGCTAGAGTCTTTTTAGAGCAGAATTCACAGGTATTATATGATGAGAAAGTGTTAACAAAAGAGATTTTCGAGAGACAAATCCGAACATATTATTCTTTGTTAGAAATTATAAAAGAGAAAAAGTATGATTTTATAGGAATTAAAAGTATTGGTGATTTAACAGATTATTGGTGCACTGTAGATGTTGCAGAGGCGTTTTTAAATGACCCTTACGATTGGGATGGCCCCAAAGAACCTATCGTTGCAGCAACTGAGGCTGACATGGATGGTGCATTAACAATGCAGATTTTCAAGCATTTAGTAAGAGGTACTCAGGCAGTTCTTTTTTCTGATGTCCGACATTATGATTGGGATAAAAAAGTTTGGTTCTTTAGCAATTCTGGGACACATGCAACATGGTTTGCTAATAAATCAAGCGATATCAAAGAGAACTTAAAGTTTGTAAAATTTAAACCAGAGTGTTCAGACTTTCCAGCAGGAGGTGCTTCTGTGCACCATTTTGCGGCTCCAGGGAAAGTCACCTTAGCACGATTAGCGAGAAAGGAAGGTCAATATTGGATGGCTATTGTACCAGGAGAAATCACACAATTTGACCAAAAGACTATGGAGGATTTAGGTGATTTAGTTACACCTGAGTGGCCTATAGCATTCACGAAATTGAATGTTTCACCTGAATATTTCATTAACAATTTTCCTTGTAATCATATTCATGGTGTATATGGAGATTTTGTTGAAGAATTAAAACAGTTTTGTGAAATTTTAGATATTAGATATCAAGTATTTGATATTAAGGAGTTATAATGACTAAAACAGGAATTTATTATGCGTATTGGACACAAGATTGGAATGCTGATTTTGTTCCATTTGTGAAAAAAGTGAAAAATCTAGGGTTCGACATCTTAGAGGTGAATGCTGGAGCAATTACTCAATTATCACGTGAAGAACAAAAAACGTTAAAACTAGTCGCCCAAGAACATGACCTTCTTCTTAGTTGTTGTGTTGGTCTAACTGAAGACGTAGACCCTTCTTCATCAGAACTTTCAGTACGTAAAAAGGGAGTAAATTTCCTAAACACGATTGCAGATTCTATGGTAAATTGTGGTATTCAAAAACTAAGTGGGATAATTTACTCTAGCTGGCCAGGGAAATTAGAACCAAGAGGGTATTCAAAAGAAAAGATTCGCGATTGGAGTATACAATCGATGAAAGAAGCTATTAAGAAAGCAGAAGACCTAAACTTATTTTATAACGTAGAGGTTGTTAATAGATTTGAACAATTCTTACTTAATACAGCCAAGGAAGGGGTTGAATATGCTCAAGAAGTATCAAGCAAAAATATAAAGATATTACTTGATACATTCCATATGAACATTGAAGAAAATTCTTTTAGGGAATCAATTATAACAGCAGGAGACTACTTAGGGCATTTTCACATAGGTGAAAATAACAGAAGACCACCTGGAACAGGAATGCTGCCATGGGACGATATTTTTTCTGCCTTAAAAGAGATTAATTATGATAATTTTATTGTAATGGAACCTTTTGTTTCTGAAGGTGGTGAAGTAGGGCGTGATATAAGTGTGTATCGTGATGTTATGCCTGGTGCCGACAAAGACATTGAAGCACAAAAGTCTTGCCAATTTATTAAAGAGAAAGTAAAAAAATACCTATGATAAAATGAAATAATAGTATTGTGTATTTTGATGTACACACTTAAAGTAGGGCTAGGTGGTAGTTATTTATGTATGCTAAAGAAAGACAGCAAAAAATTGTTGAACTAATTTCTGATAAAAATCAGGTTTCTGTTAAAGAGCTATGCGAAGTATTTCATGCATCGCCTGGAACAATTCGAAATGATCTTTCTTATTTAGAAAGCCTAGACCTACTTGATAGAACTCATGGTGGCGCAATTAGCGTTACAAAAATTGGATTTGAAAGAAGAACTCTTGATAAAGTGATTAAGCACCTAGATGAAAAAATTGCGATTGGACGGGTTGCTGCTAATTTAGTTGCAGATGGCGATGTTATTGCAGTGGACACGAGTACCACTACTTTAGAAATGGTTAAGTGCTTACGATCAAAACAGGATATTACAATAGTTACAAATGACCTTGTTATTGCATCTTTGGTTGAAGATTTTCCAAACGTAAATCTGCTGTTTATTGGAGGGTTTATTCGCAAGGGATACAATTGTTCATTGGGACCTCAAGCAATATCTGCTCTTTCTGAAATTCATGTAGATAAAACATTTCTTGCATGTAATGGAATATCAATTGAGCATGGTATTACTACTCCTAACGCTGATATGGCTCAGTATAAGAAGAAAATAATTGCTATTTCTAAAGAAGTAATTCTTCTTAGCGATAGTAGTAAAATAAACAAAACATGCTTTATGCATATAGTACCTATTTCTTCTATAGATTTGCTTATAACAGATAATTATATTTCCAAAAAAGATCAAGAAGAATTTAAAATAGCTGGATTAGAAATTGAAATAGTAACCGCATAGAATATTTTAGAGTAACTCGACACATAATTATCACACACATATTTACTATCCTCTTTTATCCTTACCTGTTGTATAAGAAGGTTCTTTTTTTATATGTAGAGTTCTTTTTAATAAAGGTAACCTACAATATTCAACAATAAAACCTCAATTAAAGTTAATAAAAATCAATAAACCCTATTTATAACTTGCACATTATTAAAAAAATGATATAATGTCCTTATAACCATACATTATCATACATATAGGAGGGGGAATGAATAATTATAAACCAGCAGAAAAAGAAACGATGTATTTTATCGGTATAACTACCAAAAAATCATCAATTATGAAGGTTTTTCCAAAATGGATGGAGCATTTTAATAAAGATGTCATTATTGAAGGGATAGATTTACTACACCATGATACTGAAGAAAAATATCGTGAAGTGGTCTCATTTATAAAAAATGACCCTAACAGTCTTGGAGCCTTAGTTACTACCCATAAACTTGATTTATATAAAGCATCACAAGATTTATTTGATCATGTTGGAGAGTTTACACAGCTTCTTGGAGAAGTAAGTTCTATTAGTAAGCGTTCTGATGGGCTTTATGGACATGCAAAAGACCCAATAACTAGTGGTTTATCATATGAAGCTATCATCCCAAAAGGACATTTCAAATCTACTAAAGGATCAATGTGTATTCTCGGTGCCGGTGGAAGCTCTTTAGCACTTACTCTTTATCTGATTAATAAATCAAAGACAACAAATGATGTTCCTAGTACCATTATTATCACTAATAG
>CAYZUR010000103.1:0-6644 GCA_964481535.1 uncultured Spirochaetaceae bacterium
ATTAAATAATATCTCATATAACTCTTTTTCATTCTCTTTTAACGCAAAACGCTGATCCTCTTGAGAGTCCATAATGCGAATGAGCGCTGGCTGCTTGAGAAAATGATTAAATGTCCACTCCGTAATCTCTTCATATGCTAATGAAAACTCCTCGCACACCTGTAAAATCTCTCTCTTATTACCTGTAAATCTACTTTTTTTCATATCAAAACAATAGATGAATGTAATGAGATTCTCAAGACATAACAGAGAAATCATACAACATCGCGAGGATTATCGCGAGCGTAGATTGGTATTAAATAAAAACAGAGCGTTAAATAACTCAGTTGGCTTTAGTGCATAATTGCCAGATTCTCTATTCTCTCTCTTCACCCGCTCATTTACTTGAAGTATTCCTGATGCACATAACTGTGAATAGATGAATCTACTAATTTCGCTAAGGACAACCTCTCTAGAGTCATATCTACTCATCAAAAGTTCATTGTAATTGCGAAAAACTGTTACACAAAGAGCATGAGCTGAAACCCACTCATCATAATAGTAATGGAGACTATAAAGGATAGTATTAAGAATCGCATATGCCACTTCATCATCAAAGCAACTAATCATATCTTCTATCGCTTCAGGAAAATCTGTTTGTTCAACACGTGTTTTAAAATCATTATTTCCTAATGACTCTAATGCCTCTCTTGCTACTAAACCAAACTCATCATCATCCTTAGTCACACAAAAAATCACTTCTCCTTCATAAAAAGAAAGAGCTAAACGTTCCACTAGCGATGGGTCAATAATACCAACTTTCTCAAGAGGAAATTGGTGTATGAATAAAGAGTCCTTATCATTAAGAGCAAATAACTCTAGTTGGGATGTATTAATTCTTTTTTTCTTTCTTTTCTTTCTACTTCTCGACCTCTTCAGCAGATCGCTAAACAAAAGCAGAGCTTCATACATTTGATCATCAAAGGAATCTAACTCTTCGATAAATCCCTCTTCTTCAAGTTCATCTTCGTCAAGGTCCTCTTCATCATCTTCTTCCACGTACGCCTGTTCATGTTGTTTTTGAAAAGGATCCAAAAACATCGTCCATGGGAGATTCTTTTTCGGAAAAAGATCAAGCATCAGAGCAAACAATGCAATATGGATACTGTTACAATTACTATAGCGCGTAGACGCAAGAGTTGGGGTTCTAGATGGAGAAGAGAAAGCAAATTCTGGAAAAGACTCAAGAAACAGCTTCATCAGGGAGTATCCTTCAACAGAAAAAGACTCAATATAGACCCTATTATCTTTTTTATGATGATATAAACGAGAGATAAGACTAATTCTAAACTTTTCATCAAGAATATCGCTAAAATATGACTCTCTATGCGAAAATAGGGCAAAGAATTGATCTTTTAACGCTTGAGTTCTTTCTGTTATTAGATATACATCAACCTGCTCTGTTGAATTAATCATAGTAATATACTCATTGCTCTGTAGCAATGAAGCACAATCAGGCTTCATTGTATGAACAGAAAAAGAGTAGGATTTCTCATATGAACCAACCTTATCATAAGGGTCAGGGTGAATAAGGAAGATGAGAGAAAAAGGAAAATAGTTTTCAACTACAATTTTTGTAACTATGTGCTGAGTGATAGAAGTAAGAGGAATTGGAGAAAAGTAAGAAAGCAAGAACATAAAGTCATTCTTTCGTAAAAAAGTAGTATACACATACCCAACCGATTGTACGCAACTCCCATTATCAAACAAGCTTGTATAAAACAAAACATTCGAAAGAGGGAGTTCTTCTCTCCCTTCGAGCAATGTGGGACAATGTAACAAAGAGGTTACCCCAGTATATACATCTACTATAGAATAAAAGTCATCATCAAACATTTCTTCTATCCTAAAAACAGAAAAGAAGAAAGGAACATTTTTCCAATATTTTAGAATCTTAAGGGAAGAATCAGAGAGTGTACTTCTATAATACTTCAAACAAGAGCCTATATGATAAGGTGAACTTAATACAGATAATACCGTCAAATCTTCAAGAATTTCATCAAATATAAACGAAGAGTGTTCCTTAAAAGTCTTAGCATAGAAAACTCCTGTTCCTATTACCTTCTTAATCGATTTTTGCGTCCTAGCATATTTAAACACATATTGTTGAATTTCGTTAAAAGCTTCATCATACTCATTGCAAACTTGCAAAATCTCAGTGCCATTCCCTGTATACTTTTTCTTTACCATATTAGATGAGAATAATTTACTTCACTATTATTTACAATTAAAAATGGTTATTAAGAAAAAAAAAGCAATATTGAAGAAAAACGACACTACTAAAAAGGTACTGATATCTCTTTAGTGCTCTCTCTCACCTTTAAATAGGTAGGTATATAGATCTTCCTTGGAAGAGTATAGGTGCCATTAATTCTGTTTCGTAAGATTTCAACAGCATTTTGAGCAATAAAAGTCATAGGAACATGAACTGTTGTTAAAGGAGGAATAAGGAACTTAGCAGAACTTTGATCGTTAAACCCAACAACACTCATTTCATGGGGAACACGAATATTCTCTTGTAGTAGACGTGCCAATACCCCGGTAGCCGTTGCATCATTAGCACAATACATTGCAGTAGGCCTGTTATCTCCTTTGAGAACTCGATTAGCTGCGTTATACCCTTCAGTATAACTAAGGCGCTCCCCTTCATAGATGAGAGACTCATCATAAATCTTCTTCTCTTTCATATATTCAATATACGTAGTCTTTCTCATATCTCGTCCCTGCCCACCAGTGTCTCCTATTACTTTCCCTCCAATATAGGCAATAGACCTATGATTAAGAGCATATAAGTGATCTAGTGCAAGTTTAGTTCCAAGTTCTGTATTAATGAGAATTGAGTCAAACCGGGTCGCATCAGGACATGAATCGAGAAACACAATATGTTTAGAAAACTCAGATATTTTCTCTATTTGAGAAAGATTAAACCGCCCAATTGCAATAATTGCATCAATGGAAGTATCAACTGAAGGAATAAACTGACCATCAATGTTGATAAATTTAATCATATCGATGTTTTCTCTAGCAAGTTGCTTCTCTACAGTTGTCATTAAGTATAGATAATAAGGATCTTCAATAAGAGCTGAATAATTATACCATTCAACAATGGCAAAGGTGAGACGCTTTACCCCTTTTTTCTTTTGCTTTCTTTCCTGCAGTGTCACATACTCTAATTCTTCTGCTGCAACAAGAACTCTCAATTTTGTCTCATCTGAAACACTCAAAGAGTCATCATGATTTAAGATTCTCGATACAGTTGCAATTGAAACATCAGCTTTTGCTGCAATATCTTTGATAGTTGCCACGTTAGTTCCTCTGTCTATTGGTAAAAATTTACTTATCATACTACCACTTTTACTTCTATTTTCAAACCTATTTTACTCTTTATAGATAATATATCTCATTTTATTCATATATATGACATGTATCACTGGTAAAATATTAGTAAAATTTAGTAAAATTTTTGTTGACATCCCCGACAACTCATCATATGCTCTTAGTATCAGGCAGGAATACTTGCCAAACGATAAGGAGAAATTTTATGAAAAAGAGTGTATCAATTCTTTTAGTGCTTTTAGCATTAGTCACCCCACTTTTTGCAACTGGTGCTACTGAAGCAAAAGATGCTGGACCTATTACAATATGGGCATGGGATCCAAATTTCAACATTTCAATTATGAATGAAGCGATAAGTCGCTATCAGGCAAACAATCCTGAAGCAACATTTGAGGTAGTAGAACTTGCAAAAGCAGACGTTGAACAAAAACTGCACACAAACCTCGCTTCTCGTACAACACAAGGTCTTCCAGATATCGTATTGATTGAAGACTACAACGTACAAAAATACCTCACAAGCTATCCTGGTCAATTTGCTGATCTTACAAGTTCTTTTAATTATAACGACTTTGTTGGGTACAAAGCTGATGTAATGAAATTAGATGGCAAATACTATGGAGTTCCATTTGACTCTGGCGTTTCTGGATTGTTCTACAGAACAGACCTCCTTGAAAAAGCAGGATTTGTACCAAAAGACTTAGAAAACATTACATGGAACCGTCTTGCTGACATCTCAAAAGAATATAAAGCAAAAACTGGTGAATATTTCCTTGCTAATGGAAAAGATGATGGTGGATTATTCAGAATCATGCTCCAAAGTGCTGGAAGCTGGTATTTTGACAACAAGGGTCAACCAGATCTTATTGGTAACGCAGCATTAAAAGAAGCAATGCAAATTTACAAACGATTTGTTGTAGAAGATCTCGCCCTCCCAACAAACGGTTGGACTGAATGGGTAAGTGCATTTAATTCAGGAAAAGTTGCCTCTGTTACAACAGGTGTGTGGATTATTGGTTCAATTAAAGCAGCAGAAGACCAAAGCGGTCTTTGGGCAGTAGCACCAACACCACGACTAAGTACTGCAGCTTCTGTAAATGCCTCTAACCTTGGTGGATCCTCATGGTTTGTTCTCCAAAACGGAGCAAGCAAAGACAAAGCAATCGCTTTCTTGAAAGAAGTGTATGGTTCAGACAAAGATTTCTACCAAACAATTCTTGTAAATAATGGCGCAATCGGTTCATACATGCCAGCATTCAAAGGCGACGCTTTTGCTAAAAAAGATGCATTCTTCGGAAACAGAGCAATCTTTGCTGACCTAAGCAAATGGGCCTCTATGGTTCCTAAAGTAAATGTTGGACAATATACCTACGAAGCAGATGCTGCTGTAATGGGTGTAATGGAAGATTTCTACACAGGAAAAACGAGCATCGATCAAACTGTTGAAGCTGCTCAAAAACAATTAGTAAACACAATTCAATAATACGCATAATTATGAAAAAGCAGGAGGCTCTCCTCCTGCTTTTTTTTACATGGAGATACACGTATGGCACATGAAAAACAACTAAATAGGACCGGATGGTTTTTTATTTTACCCTCCTCCATCCTGCTACTTTTCTTTATTGTCTATCCAATTTTCTACTCCCTCTATCTTTCGTTCACTTCAACAAGAGGAATAGTCTCACAGTTTGTAGGATTTAAAAACTATGTCAGGATGTTTGGTGATCCAATGTTTTTTCTTGCATTGAAAAATACGTTTACCCTTCTCTTAATTCAAGTACCTATCATGCTCGTTCTCTCTATCACCTTTGCAGCTGTTTTAAATAATAAGAAAGTTCGTTTTAGAGGATTTTTCAGAACAGCAATCTTCCTCCCCGCTGTCACATCGCTTATTGCCTATTCCATCCTATTTAAAATGCTCTTTAGTTATGATGGATTAATCAATAACACACTCCTTTCCCTCTCTATCATTGATAGCCCTCTACAATGGATGACAACACCAAAGCTCGCAACCTTTGTCCTTATCCTTGCAATGATTTGGAGATGGACCGGATACAATATGATATTCTACCTCTCAGCAATGCAAAACATCTCCGAAGATTTATATGAAGCTGCAAGCATTGATGGTGCTTCAAAGGTGAGAACCTTTTTCACTATCACTATCCCCCTATTAAAACCAATTATTCTCTTTACTACAGTGATGAGCACAATAGGAACATTACAATTATTTGATGAACCAATGAACCTTTCTCAAGGGGGAACAACCTCGAGTATGGTAGGACCAGATAACGTATTTCTCACTTTAAGTGTCTACATCTATAATATCTGTTTCAAATACACACCAAACTTTGGATACGCAGCAACAGTGAGTTATGCAATCTTACTTATTATTGCCCTACTCACCTTCGTCCAATTCACCCTCTCTCGTGATAAAGAAGAGGTGATGAGACGAAGAATTGAAAAAGAGACCAAAAAAATGGTGAAGGAAGGATTACGATGAATATAAAACCAAAAATCGGCTCATTCTTATTATACGCATTTTTATCAGTATCCGCATTTTTCTCAATATTTCCATTTTTCTGGATTATTATCGGGTCAACTAATAGCGCCCTCGATATTCAAAAAGGGAAACTCTCATTTGGAGATCAACTCATCACTAACTTTACGAAGCTTTTTGGTGAATCAGATATGGGACGTGCGCTGTTTAATTCAGCTAAAATTGCAATATTAACTGTATTCTTATCACTACTTGTAACGAGTATGGCAGCTTACGGCTTTCAAATGTATAAATCAAAAGCGAGAGAAAAGACCTACTCATTTTTCTTACTTACAATGATGATTCCATTTGCATCCCTGATGATCCCTTTGTTTCAAATCATAGTAGTCTTTCGCATGCTCAACTCCCATCTAGCCATCATCCTTGTTGCAAGTATTAGTGTATTCATGATCTTCTTCTTTAGACAAAGTTTTGTGAATTACCAAACAGAAATTTTACAAGCTGCACGAGTTGATGGGGCTGGTGAATTACGAATCTTTTTTACAATATTTTTCCCTTCTATGAGAAGCACCTACGCAGCTGGAGCAATCTATGCATTTATGACAAGCTGGAATGCATACCTATGGCCATTAATTGTATTACAATCAAATGACAAAAGAACCGCAACACTTCTTATCTCCTCCCTATCATCATCCTATACCCCCGACTATGGAGTAATCATGAGTGGTATTGCACTGGCAACACTTCCTGTCATTGTGGTATTCTTTGCATTCCA
>CAYZUR010000104.1:0-6604 GCA_964481535.1 uncultured Spirochaetaceae bacterium
CTTATGTATTTTTATTGAAGGAATCGTGTGAGGGTATCTACTACCAATTGATGGTCATCTTCTTGGGCTAACCCAGAGATACACATCGTCCCAATCATTCCTATACCTTTTACTATAATTGGAAAACCTCCACCATGAAAAGCGTACTCTTGTTCACTAATCATATGACGCTCTGCCATACTCTTCCCTTCAGCTTCTAATCTTCTTCCTAAATAAAAAGAGCTGTGACCGAATCTTTTTACACTCTTACTTTTCCGCATGATCCACATTTCATTATCTAATACAGCCCCATTAGATGAATAGTGAAATAGACATCTACTACCTACACTAATATCTACAGCTATAGGAAGATTATGCTCTAAAGAGTAATCAACAACAAAAGAGCCAATTTTGTATGCGAGAATCGAATCAAATGAAGAAAACTGTATAGTCTCTTCTAATTTTTCAAGGCTGTTTAATAATTCTTGTGAACTCATATTTATCTCCAATACTTAATAATACCATATAAAGAAAAAGGTTCAAAGAGGGTAAATATAAGGAGATTTCACCTAAATCACCCATAAAGGTGACTTATTTCATCACTTTGATTGATAGCGAAATGAGCTCTACAAGACTATCTTGAAGGTAATGAAAGCTAAAAAAATACAACTAATAAGAGACTTATCAATTACTATCATTGCTTTGTCTCTTGCAATCGTCTCAATTTCTATGATTTCAAAACTCACTATCGACAGCTCTACTGAAGCTTTTATTCCAAGCCAGTCTGAAGTAGTAAAGGTGAACGAAACAATAGAAGAAGAGTTTGGGTCTCTTGATGCCTTGGTATTAGGAGTTCGTAATAAAGAAGGATCTATTCTCACCCCAGGAAGTCTTAGCTTAATAGAGACGCTCACTGATAAGATAGAAGCGCTTGATGGGGCACACTCAGTGATGAGTATCACCAACTTAGATCATATTGATGGGGATGATTTTGGAATGAAAATTGTTCCTCTCTACAGCGGGACAAGTGATAAAGAGTTGAGTGAGATGAAAGAGAGATTAGGAAGTTGGAATGAAATTTATGAAAACTCTCTCATTTCAGAAGATCAAACGATGGCCTCTATTGTTATAACAATGAAGAAAAATATTGATTCAGAAGCTCAAAAGGAGCTCATGGATGCTATTAATCAGTTAAGCGTTGAGAGTAAACATAACGGAGAAACCTTTACCCTTATCGGTCTTCCTGTTGTCAAACAACAAATCAATGAGTCCCTTGTAAGTGATATGATTATCTTAGCTCCTATTGTTGGACTCCTTATCATCCTTGTTCTTGTCTTCGCATTTAAGAAAATAGCAGGGGTAATACTTCCCCTTATCACCCTTTTCTTTAGTGCCTCTATCGTTGTGGCCTTGATGATTATATTTGATATCACATTCACGATGGCAACAATGCTAGTGCCGGTGCTGCTGCTAATAGTAGCAAGTGCATATGCAATCCATGTGATGAGCCACTTCTATGAAGAGTTATTAGAAACAGAGGGAGATATTTCATTTAATGATGTCTCTACTATCATATCATCCGTTATTAAGAAAAACAGAATGCCAATCATTCTTGCAGGAATTACAACAGCCGCAGGGTTTATTGCACAACTCACCTCTCCCTTATCTCCTTTTAGAATGTTTGGTTTATTAAGTGCTTTTGGAGTGGTAATTTCACAATTTGCTGCTCTCTTCCTCCTTCCATCCCTTTTGAGAATAACCTATCGAAATGGGATAAAAAAAGAGGTTATCGCATCGTGGAAGAAAAAAGAACATAATGGTTCAAAACATATACTCTCTCGGCTAATTTCCAGACTAATAATGTACCATAAAAAATCTATAATTATTGTCTCTCTTCTTTTAGCAGTCTTTACCATAACATTGATTCCCAATATTGAAAGTGGAACTAATATGCTCAATTTCTTTAAAAAGAATAGCAAAATTGTTCAAGATACCACTCTTTATAATGATAAGATGGGTGGTAGTGGTCTTATAAATGTGATGATTACTAAGAATGACGGAAAGAGAATATTAAATCCTTCTTTCTTACAGAAACTCGATACATTTGAACAAGAAGCTGAACAATTTGGCCAGGTAGGAAAGATTCAAACAATTGTTCCTTACATAAAAAGAATGAACTACATGATGAACAAACAAACGATTCCTTACCAGAAAACTGTCCAAGAAGATGTTGCATTTGATTTCTTTAGTGATTCATTTGGTTTTGATCAATCATCAATTGAAGAAGAAGATGTCGTCATATTAGATGAGGAAATAACTCCTTTTGATACTGAAACATTTAGAGAAATACCAACAGATCCTCTTAAGTATGGGCTTGAAAGTGAAGAAGACCTTACAAATCTCATAAGCCAATATTTAGTCCTCTATTCAGGAAATTTAGATATGGTTATTAATGATACCCTTGAACCTGATAAAACCAATATTACTATCATGGTGAAAGACACGAGTGTTGAAAGCCTCACTGAACTAACCAATTTTGTTAAAATCTATTGGAGTGACTCAGATGAGTATGAAATAGCAATAGGAGGAGGGGAGGCTATTAGCTTAGCCCTTACAAAACTTGTCACCAAAAGCCAGATATACTCCCTTGTTTCATCTCTTCTCATCGTCTTCATCCTTCTTGCCTTCTTGTTTAAAAGTATTAAAATGGGCTTTATAGGATTAATTCCTGTTGCATTTGCTCTAATGGGTATCTTCGCTTCAATGTCTTTATTATCGATACCTCTCGATATTATTACTTCCCTATTAGCAGCTCTTGCTATCGGTATTGGAGTTGACTATGCAATTCACTATATCTCAGCCTATAGAAGGATAGAGAGATCAAATGGAGAAGAAGCTTTCTTCTTCACTATTATGAACACTACAGGGAGAGCAATTATGATTAACATGATCAGTGTAACTCTTGGTTTTGCAGGCCTCATATTTAGTCGCTTTATCCCCGTACAACAAATGGGAATTCTATTTTGTATATCGATGTTATTTGCAGGAATTTCAAGTATTACAGTACTCCCAATAGCTCTAAGTTTATTAGACAAACACAATAAAAAGAAGGAACTACATGAAAACAAATAAATTGTTAATGACACTTTTAACAGCTCTACTCGTACTCTCTTTTTCAATTCAATCAATTAGTGCAGATGTGAATGCAGTTGAAGTAATGAAAAAAGTAACAGATGTTCAGATGCACGACAGTGCGGCTCTCGACATTCGCCTCACACTTATTGATACAGATGGTGATGAAAGGGAGAGAAGAATACAAACCCTCACACGCACAGTGAGTGACAAAACAGAAAGTATCACTCTCTTCCTGTCCCCTGCTAGTGTAAAACAAACACGATTTCTCACCTTAGAGAAAGAGGGGCAAGATGAACAGTGGATATATCTTCCGGCCCTTAAGCAAAGTAAGAGAATATCTAGTGGCGAACAGTCTGGTTCCTTTATGGGAAGTGACTTCTCCTATGCAGATATGAGTGCTACGACCTTTAACAAAGATGAAGCAACCCATACCTACCTTACTACTGAAACGATCAATAACAGAGAGGTCTATGTAATTGAATCTCTCCCATATGACACTTCGACCTATGGGAAAAGCAAAGTATGGGTAGATACAGCAACATACCTTCCAATGAAAGTAGAACTGTATGATACAAACAGGACAACACTATTAAAAAAGCTTGAAACACAAAAAATAGAACAATTAAGTGGAGAGTGGGTAGCAAATATTATGGAAATGACCACAGTAGCAACAGGACATAAAACCCGCATAGAAATACTACAAGCAAAGTATGGCATTCCTATCCCTAGTGGATACTTCACTCTTCAATTCTTACAAACAGGGAGAATGTAATGAAAAAAATCATCACCTTACTATTATTAAGTTTCTTAATTATTATGCCGCTTAGTGCAATTGACGGATTTGACTTCTTCGACGATGAAGAAGTAATTGCAGAAGAAACATCAGAGACCTCATTCGACATCTCTGGGAAGATTTCTACAGGATTAGAAACCTATTTAGATATTGACTCACCGTTAAAAAGTGAGATGAATCCATTTGCAAACCTACACTTTACACTCAATTACAATCACCCCTCTCTAGGAGGAAATGCTGAACTCTACTTACCAGCCCTTAAAGCAGGTCAAGTAGACTTCAAGGATCTCATTAAAGAATTATCACTCTCCTACTACATCCCTAAAGGAAAAATTCAAGCAGGATATTTTATTCACAGATGGGGTATTGTTGACACAGCACGAGTAGTAGATATAATTAATGCTAATGACTATTCATCTGGGTTAAGCATGGACCAGAGAGAAATGAAAATCAGTGAACCAATGATCCTCACCCAACTCTATTTCAACAGAGCACAGCTTGAACTCATCTATAAACCTGTCTTTACCCCCATTCAAATGGCAACAAGTGGGAGATGGGATACAACACCAGATGATTTTAAAAATTTAGTGGATGATATAGAATCAGACAAAACGATAACATATTCAGTCCCAGAGACTAACACATTTGATTATGGTTCCTTTGGAGCTCGCTATTCGATGCCAATAGGATCTGTTGACGCAGCTATTATGTATTACAGAGGCTATTATGAGAGACCTGGATTAAAATTCACACCAATTCCGAATCCTCCTCCTTTCAATAATACTACTATAGAAACAATCTACACAATGATGAATATCATTGGAACACAAGTAAACTATGTTAAGGGTCCTTTTACTTTTGCAGCTGAAGGTGCATTTTACATAAGTGAAGATACTGATGGAACAGATGCAACTCTTTATAATAGCAAAGTCAGTTATATTGGATCGGTGAGTTATATGATACCAGGTTCTACAAGCTATATTACAGCGAGTTACAATGGAACAAGCATATTAGGATATGATGAGACAATTCCTATGGATGTCGATGCAGGTGCAGGGCCTCAGCAAGACCATAACATCATAGTAGGTGTCCATATCCCTTTCATGAAGGAAAAGCTTTTAGTGGAAGCTGGATTAACGTATCAGATTCCAACAAAAGGATATGCACTTTTATCTAAGATCGATTACACACTCAAAGATGATATTACACTAAGTCTTAAGGGAAATCTTTTTGGAACATTTGATACAGATAAAGAGAGTATTTATAAAAGTTGGGATGATAATGATTCACTCTCATTTTCCATTACCTATCAATACTAATAAAAGGAGTTAATCATGAGAGAAAAAGCATTGTGTTTAGGCATCTTGCTTTTCATCATGTGTAACACATGGGCAATAGGCGAAAAGAATGTGATAGGTTTATGGAAATCTATTGATGATAAAGAACAATTTACTACAAGCATTATTGCAACATATATGTATCAAAATAAGCTATATGGGAGGGTCATAGTCTCTTTTGATGAGGACAATGGAGAATTTATCGATAGTTATATGAACCCTTCTAAAATAGCACACAAGGTTGATGGAAATCCTCTCCTCCTTGATATCGACATCTTCTTTGACCTCTCATTTGACAAAGATGATGAAAAATATAGTGGAGGACGTGCAATCGATCCAAGAAATGGAAAAACATACAAAGCAGAAGTGTGGACAACAAAAGAGGGATTGATATTACGTGGAAAGTTTGGCCCTTTTGGAATGAATAACTTATTTTTCCCAGCTAGTGAAAACGACTTGCCCTTGTGGGTAGAAAAACCAAATACTTCTACATTCACCCCTTATTTGTATCCCTAATAATCTATGTGAACGTTTCTCTTTGTGTTACACTAGTCTTTACTAGTGTAATGAAGGAGTGCGAAGAATGTTTATTATTGCTGATGTATTGTTGTTTCTTACTTCTTCCCTTGTCTTATCAATTACAGCACTATGTATTCTCACCTACATTAGAGCGAGAGACCATTACTCATTAGAGTTCTTAACTATTCTCATCCCACTCTCCCTTCAAATGCTTCTCACCCAGTTTGTTACCTATATTCACCGCTTATTTCCCGATGTATTAATAACTGATACTAACTATAAATTATTTGCTATGTGGGTTACTGGCGCATCAATTATGTTTACGACACTCCTATTATATACGACAGCACGCTATCTTATTAGACTTCTACCTACAAAAGAGAGTCAAACTCATATTGCTTTAATCATTATGCGAATTGTAGTAATTCTGTTTTTTGTTGGAAGTATTGTATCTATTGCAATCACAAGTGATCTAGATATTATTAAAGCTATGAATATTACCTTCTCCTACCACTTTTTTGCAGGGAGCTATGTAATGGTCATTTTAGGGATAAGTGCTCTCTATTATAGACGATTTGCTAAAGGGTGGAAGCAAGAAAACTTGTTGTCGGGGATGATTGCAGCATTTATTCCACTGTTGTTCACCTTCCCTATCGATCTTGTGTTCTTCAGAGATCAAACTTTTAAAATTGCATATTTAAGCTATTCAGTGTTTGTTGTATATCTCTACTTCTTTATTTCTCGTCGTTATTTCCAAGAATATGAACATCCTGGAGAAGATAAAGTTGTCGATACTACATATCTACAAAAGATGGGCATTAGTGCAAGAGAGAAAGAGATT
>CAYZUR010000105.1:0-6478 GCA_964481535.1 uncultured Spirochaetaceae bacterium
TTCATGATTCTCTCGAAGCTGCAGATTTCGCAGCAGCTCAAAACCTTTTAGATCTCTATAGTGAACACACGTTCTCTACTTCAATCGATAAAATTATTGATGGAAGTGAAAACAGGATGGAAAGCTCTCTTTACCAGGCTCAGCGCGGGTTATTAGAAGGGTTTACTATTGTTGACCGCTATTATGACAAAGAAAGTGATACATATTGGAGCTTAGCTTCAATAAAGGAATAAGTAATATGAATAAAAGTGTATTAATCATCATAAGCAGTATCGTTGTATTGATGATGCTAAGTGGATGCGCTACTTCCACAAACCCTAACGCTGATGGGTCTCCATACTGGACAACTTCTAATCCAAAAAATACCAGAGCTCTTCACTTTGAAGTTGGCTCTGCAAAACAATCTACCCCTCAACTAAGTCTTTTAAGGGCAACTTCTAGTGCAAAGGATGCTATTGGACGATGGGCTTCTACTACAGTAGATAATGCAGTTGTTACCTTTGTTGAAGAGGCTGGTGAGTCTTTAAGAAATCAACAAACACTTGAAGTGTTACAGAACTTAAGCGTTCAAACAGTGAGCATTGCCCTTAGAGGAGTGAGTGTTGCTGAGCGCTACACAGCACCAGATGGAACTGTGTGGGTTCTCTCTTCATATCCTGTGAAGAATCTTAAAGATGCATATAAGCAACAAACTCTTGAATTAGAAAAGAAACTAAAAAAGGCTGAAGCTAAAGCTGAATTAATGATGGAATATTTAGACCGACAACTTGAAAAAGATGTAGTTGTAGAATAGAAAAAGAAAAAGGTAGTTCTTATTTTTATAAGAACTACCTAAGGTGCCGATCGGATTCGAACCGATGCATAGAGGTTTTGCAGACCTGTCCCTTACCACTTGGGTACGGCACCATTGCAATGGCAAGATACCAGAAAAGACGATTCAGTGCAACCCCAATGCCTCTTAATATGTGCTATAATATGATGAATATAGAAAAGAAATACTTAATATATGCTCCCTTTAAATGTTTAACAAAACAATATATTTTTATGGCTATTTGTGTGTTTTCCTGTTTTTTTATATAATAAAATGACATAAATAGTTCATTGACAGACTGCAAAACATTCATTATAATTCAAAAAGATACAAATTAAGAAAAGATGGAGATTGTACTATGGGTGTGATACCAGCAGACCGCCAGAGACAGATTATTGATATCATTAATCGAGAACAGGTTGTTCAAGTACACGAATTAAGCACCCTGTTTGACGTAAGTGAATTAACGGTTCGACGAGATTTAGATCATCTAGCACAAACAGGATTAGTTGAAAGAACTCATGGTGGAGCAACTGTACGAAGAAATCTTCCCATAGAACCTGCATTTAGTGAAAAATTATTAGAACACAAAGAAGAAAAAGTTCTCATTGGAAACAAAGCTGCCACCTTTATTAATGATGGAGACACTGTCTTTATTAATAGTGGATCTACTACCTATGAAGTAATTAAGGCCCTAAAAGATAAGAAAATCACAATTGTTACTAATAATATTGATGCTACAAGAATTTTACATGAAGGAGCTCAATTCTCTCTTATTCTTCTTGGTGGCGTCTATAGAATGCGCAGCCATTCGGTCTCTGGCTTGTTAAGTACCTCTATTGTAAAACAGATTTTTGCAAATAAGGCAATTATTGGAGTTGATGGGTGTAGTGTTACTTCTGGCCTTACCACACCTGTCATAGAAGAAGCTCAAACAACAAGAGAGATGATAGAGAGGACTGTGGGACCTGTTATAGTTGTAGCTACAGGAAATAAAATTGGTGTTGTCTCTAATTATGTAACAGTAGGAATCAATGAAATTGATGTGCTAATTACCGATACAGGTGGTAAAAAGATGCTTTCAATAAAAGAGTTTATTGAAAGAGAAATAGAATTAGTTATTGCTCAATGAGCAATATAAAAATGGAGGAAAGAATGTCATACGCTGATGCTTACAAAGATTGTGAATGGATGGATTTTGATAAGTTAGAAAATTTTATGGTAGATTCATTAATGGCAGTTGGTATTAATGAGACTGATGCAAAAATTATTGGAGATGTCCTCATTGAAAGTGATAAAAGGGGAATTGATTCTCATGGAATTGGTCGATTAAAACCTATTTATGTTGATCGAATTAACTTAGGAATTTTGAATCCAGTTACTGAAATTGAAGTAGTTAAAGATGAAATGAGTACTGCTGTTCTTGATGGCCATAATGGAATGGGCCATGTCGTTGGTAAAAAAGCTATGGAAATGGCAATTGAAAAAGCCAAGAAGTATGGAACTGGAATGGTTGCTGTAAGAAATAGTACTCACTATGGAATCGCTGGCTATTTTGTCACTATGGCAACTGAAGCTGGGATGATTGGTATTACAGGGACAAATGCTCGTCCATCTATTGCTCCGACTTTTGGAGTTGAAAACATGATGGGAACTAATCCTCTGACCTTTGGTATGCCAACAGATGATCCATTTCCATTTGTATTAGACTGTGCAACAAGTGTTACACAACGGGGTAAGATTGAAGTATATGGAAGAGCAGGTAAAGAACTCCCTGAAGGGTGGGTTATCGGTCATGATGGAACAACTCGAACTGATACTAAACAGGTATTAAAAGACCTTACCACAGGACAAGCAGCCCTTACTCCACTTGGTGGAATTGGGGAACAAACAGGTGGATATAAAGGATTTGGCTATTCAATGGTAGTTGAAATTCTCTCTGCTGCATTACAAGATGGTGCTTTTATGAAAGAACTCAATGGATTTGATGAAAACCACAAACCTATCCCTTATCCTCTAGGGCACTTCTTTATTGCAATAGACCCATCTAAGTTTATGGGTGTTGATGTATTTAAACGAATTGCTGGGACTATTTGTCGTCAAATTAGAGAATCAGAAAAAGCTCCTGGTCAAGAGAGAATCTATACTGCAGGAGAAAAAGAGTACGAAGCATTCCAATATCGCTCAAAACATGGATGTCCTGTGCCTCCAAGTTTGCAAAAGATGATGGTGAGCCTTCGCGATACATACAAATTAGATTATTCATTTGATTTCGAAAAGAAATAAGGAGATTATCAATAATGGACGTGCTAAAAGAAAAAGCATTACGCTATCACTGCCTTGATGGAAAACCTGGAAAGGTTTCTGTTGTTCCTACTAAACCTTGCTCAACAGCCGAGGAATTAGGTCTTGCCTATACACCAGGAGTTGCTAAACCTGTACTAGAAATTGCTGAAAACCCAGATGCTGCGTATGATTACACATCTAAAGGGAATTTAGTAGCAGTTATTACTAATGGAACTGCAATTTTAGGTCTCGGTGATAAAGGACCTCTCGCTTCAAAACCAGTAATGGAAGGCAAAGGGGTATTATTTAAAAGATTTGCTGATATCGACGTATTTGATATTGAATTAAACGAAAAAGATCCTAAAAAGATTATTGAAATAGTTAAAGCAATGGAACCTACTTTTGGTGGAGTGAACCTTGAAGATATTAAAGGACCTGAATGTTTTGAAATTGAACAAGAACTTATAAAAATTTGTGACATTCCAATATTTCATGACGATCAGCACGGAACTGCTATTATTAGTACCGCTGGGCTCATGAATGCTACTGAAATCGTTGGTAAGAAACTTAATGAAATTAAAGTAGTTGTCAATGGAGCCGGAGCTGCTGGAATTTCATGTGCAAAGATGTTTGTAGCTGCGGGTGTTGATATTAATAACATCACTATGCTCGATAGTAAAGGGGTCATCTACAAGGGAAGAAAAGCATCAATGACTTCTCAAAAGATGGAATTTGCCCATGAATCCTCACTAAGGACGCTAGAAGAGGCAATGGTTGGAGCTGATGTCTTTATGGGCCTCAGCGTTGCCGATTGTGTCACTTCTGATATGTTAAAATCAATGGCAAAAGATCCGGTTGTATTTGCTATGAGTAACCCAAACCCTGAAATATCATATGAACTTGCAGTCGCCTCTCGTAGTGATTTAATTATGGCAACTGGAAGAAGTGATTACCCTAACCAAATAAATAACGTATTAGGATTTCCTTTCATCTTCAGAGGTGCTCTTGATGTAAGAGCTTCTGAAATCACAGAAGGGATGAAAATGGCAGCTGCAAAAGCTCTTGCTGCCCTTGCTAAAGAAGAAGTTCCTGAAATTGTTGCAAAAGCATATGGTGGAAGAAAATTCTCATTTGGAAGAGATTATATTGTTCCTAAACCATTTGACCCACGAGTTATTAGCTGGGAAGCTGTCGCTGTGGCCAAAGCTGCCTGCAAAGAAGGTGTTGCACGAAGACCCATTACTGATTGGGTAGAATATGAGAGAACTTTAGTAGAAAGAATGGCACCCTACTGGGTGTAAGGATAGTAAGCCCTCTTGGAAATGAGAGGGCCTATTCTATTTCCCACAGTTGTTTGAGTTGAAATTTAGCATTATCGAGGGTTTGTTGAAACTGAGAAGATAATTGGTTGTAGTTTTTCTGAAGGAATTTGACAAATTCTGGGTCTTGTTCCATTGAAGAATATGTGGCCCTACCATACTGAGCACTCTGTTGCTGTTGTTTTTGTTCAAATAAAGGTTGGTATTGGCTCCTTGCTCTTTCAAGTAAATTATCTCTTGAATCAAGATACTTTCCCATGAATGTACTAATTTGACCTAATAATCCAACTGCTTCAGCCTCCTCTCCATCAATAAGGGAGGCAATGTTCTGCATTTTAACTACTCTTTCACTATAGTCATCACTCTGTGGGAGGGCAATATTAGCAATAATGGTGAGGGCAAGACCTTTTTTAATTAATGGTGCCTCTTCATCACTTTTCTTTTCAAGCGATGATTGTAATGTAGAGAAAAGGGCTTCAATATCTGATAGGTATGTCCCTGCCATTCTCCGTCCTTCATCAATGAGCATATCTTGCCGTATTTTTTGAGTATCTATTTCAATATCTTCTGTTCTCTCTAACGCAATTTCCCATGCAGACTTTAACAATGACATACACACATCTCCTTACCACCATATTCTCACCTTAAGATAACAGCCAAAAGGTAAACAGACAAGGGGTTAAGGTGGACGTTCACCCTAAAAATCGGTAATCTATATCATATGATACCTACTAATAAAACCTATCTACTAGATCCCTATAAAAGAGAATTGGACGTAACAATACTCGCCATAAAAGAGATGAAAAAACACAAGGCTTTAATCTTTGACGCTACGATTTTCTACCCTGAAGGGGGTGGGCCTAAAGGAGATAAAGGCCATATTGAAGATACTCCTATTTTTGATACTCAATATAACAAAGATGGTGAAATTCTTCATCTTGTTGATTCTTCTAATCTTTTTGAAATTGGACAAACATACCATATCTCTTTAGATTGGAGACACCGTTATCTTTATATGAAGCAACATACCGCCCAACATCTTATAAGTGGCCTCCTCTTCAATAGATTTTCTATTGATACACTCTCTGTTCACTTGAGTGAAACTTATATTGCAATAGAGACAGGTGAACCTTTCATCGATATACAGACAATCTATGAAATAGAAGATGAAGTAAATAAAGCAATCATTCATGGTGGCGCTACAATTACCAAGACTATCACTCAACAACAAGTCCCTTCCTTAGAGTTACGCCGTGGAGTAAAAGTGGATGGGGATGTGAGAATTGTTGCTATAGAAGGATATGATGAGATTGCATGTGGTGGGGTTCACCTCTCTAATATTAGTGAAATTTCTGAAGTAATGTATTATATGAGTGAAACAATTAGGAATCACGTACGACTTCTGTTTCTTATCTCATCTGTTGCAAAAACAGAAAAGAGAAGTCAAAGTGAGATTGTAAATAGAGTAAAAACTCTTTTATCAGTGCCTAGTGAAAAGATAGTAGATAGAATAGAAGATATAATGGAGGAAGTAGTCTCCTTAAAAAGGGAAATCCATCTTCACCAACAATCTATGATAGATAACCTTATTTCACCATTACTCATAGGCTGCCAGGTTCCTATCATTATGCTTGACCTCAGTGAATACAATTTTGATGCATTAAAGGTTCTTTCTCATACACTTAATGGTATAGATCGAATTGTGTTGTGTGCCATAAAAGTGAGAGATGATAGGAGTATGAACTACCTTATCTCAATTAAAGGGGTTGAGAATGAAGTAGCTCTTTACAAAGAGATTAAATCTCACGTATTAGATGCACTTGATGCTAAAGGGGGAGGAAAACCCCCTTTGTGGCAAGGGATTGCAACTAACAAGAAAGAAATTCTTGCCGATGTAGAAAAAGTTTGTAAGGATGTGCTCAATGGGTAAGAAGGGTAGTAAGAATTCAATGAAGCTACTTATCTCCTCTTCATATTTCAAAGCAGATGGAAATCTTGATTGGCCTAATATTATAAAAAAAGCGATTATTCTTATTGCTTTCTTTATCGTGTTTTTCCTTCT
>CAYZUR010000106.1:0-6418 GCA_964481535.1 uncultured Spirochaetaceae bacterium
GTATATGATGAATGGGTAAAAGCTCATCCAGGTGAGAAGAAACCTGATTATTTTGTTTCAGCTATGGACCTATCGCCCCAAGGGCATGTGCATGTTCAAGCAGCAATTCAACGTTGGGTCGATTCAAGTATTTCAAAAACTGGAAACACTCCAAAAGATTATACTGTTGAGCAAACTGCAGATTTATATGAACTCTTATATGATACTGGATGTAAAGGTGGTACTACCTATCGTGATGGATCAAGAGATTCTCAAGTATTAATTGCAAAACAAGAAGAGAAGAAAGAAGAAGTTCCACCTGTATTCACAGCAGAACAACCAAAATCACGCGTACGATCTACTGTGTTACATGGAACTACATATAGAAAAGCAACTCCAATAGGAACTGCTTATATTACAGTCAACTCTGATGGCAAGAACTCCAATGAGCCTTTTGAAGTCTTTATTAATGTTGCCAAAGTTGGCTCTGATGTATCAGCTGATGCTGAAGGATTAGGTCGTCTTGTAAGTCTTATTTTGCGAATGCCTTCTCCCCTTACGCCCCTACAAAGATCTAAAGCAGTAATTGCTCAACTAAGAGGGATTGGTTCAGGTCGTCCCATGGGCTTTGGAAAAAATAGAGTGATGAGTTTACCTGATGCAGTAGCACAAGTACTTGAAGAGCATATTGGCCTTTCACAGGGAGATAACTCTTACCCAGAACTTCCAGATGAGGAAGATGCACAATTTATAACAAAACAATTTGATTTAGGTCTAAGTAGCGACATGGTGAAAACCGCCCTTCCAGATATCTGTCCGGTGTGTGGAAATGTTACATTTGTGAATATTGAGGGATGCAAGAAATGCTTCTCTTGTGGACATAGTGAATGTTAATATAGCAACAGATATGTTGATAAAAAGGTGCTCAATAATTAGTTGGGCACCTTTTCATCTTTGCCCTATTCATCGTAACTTCATCCCCTATTGTTTGCCGATTTTATAATTTTACTCTACCACCTCAAGGTTGCAAACCTACCTATAATATTGTATAGTGTTCAAGTAATAGCCCTGTATTCAATACAGGGTAATGTTGTGTGTAAACTAGTTGTGGGCAATTGGTGTCTGCAGGTAAATAATAATTTTAATGGGGTGTCAATATGAGTAACAAAAAAATGGTTACTATTGATGGTAATACCGCGGCTGCGCATGTAGCGTATGCGTTTAGTGACGTCGCCGCAATATATCCCATCACGCCATCCTCACCTATGGGGGAGTATTCTGATTCTTGGGCAAGTACTGGAAGGAAAAACCTATTTGGTGAGAAAGTAGATATCACCGAAATGCAATCAGAAGCAGGAGCTGCTGGAGCAGTTCACGGATCCCTATCGGCTGGGGCAATGACTACTACTTTTACTGCTAGCCAAGGGTTATTGCTAATGATTCCTAATATGCATAAGATCGCTGGTGAAATGCTTCCCACAGTATTCCACGTATCAGCTCGTTCTTTAGCAGCTCAATCTCTCTCTATTTTTGGAGATCATAGTGATGTAATGTCTTGTAGAAATACAGGGTTTGCTATGACCGCTGCAAATAGTATCCAAGAAACAATGGATATGGCTCTTGTTGCACACCTTGCAACTCTTAAGTCCCAAGTTCCTTTTGTTGCTTTCTTTGATGGCTTTAGAACAAGTCATGAAGTTTCAAAAGTTGAGGAAATCGCTTATGAAGATATGCTTCCTCTTGTTGAACCTGAGTATATCGAACAATTCAGAGATAGAGCACAACGTCCTGACAAACCAATGTTAAAAGTTGCAGCTCAGAATGAAGATGTATATTTCCAAGGTCGTGAAACTGTAAATAAGTATTACGATGCTGTTCCTGAAATTGTTCAAGAGTACATGGATAAAGTTGCAAAGATTACTGGCAGAGCATATAAATTATTCGATTATGTTGGTGCTCCTGATGCAGATAGAGTTGTTATTGCAATGGGTAGTGCGGTTGATACATTCGAATGGGTTGCTGATTATTTAAATCAAAAAGAAGAAAAAGTTGGTGTACTTAAAGTCCGACTTTATCGTCCTTTCTCTGCAAAACATTTTGTTGCAGCAATTCCCAACACTGTAAAGAAAATTGCAGTATTAGATAGAACAAAAGAACCTGGTTCAATTGGTGAACCTCTTTATCTTGATGTTGTTACTGCTTTATCACAAATGGGAAGATCAGATATTTCTGTAATCGGTGGACGTTATGGTCTTTCAAGTAAAGATTTCACTCCTACCCATGCAAAGAGTGTATATGATCACCTTAACAATGGTAATTTTCACAACTTTACTGTTGGTATTATTGATGACGTTACTAACCTCAGCATCCCATTATGCAAACAAATTGACGTATCACCTAAGGGTGTTGTCTCTTGCATGTTCTGGGGTCTTGGTTCTGATGGTACAGTTGGTGCTAACAAAGATTCTATCAAAATTATTGGTGGAAACACTGATATGAATGCACAAGCTTACTTCTCATATGACTCAAAAAAATCTGGTGGTATTACTATAAGTCACCTTCGATTTGGTAAGAGTAGTGTGAATATGCCATGGCTTATTGACAGCGCAGACTTTGTTGCTTGTCACAATCCGGCTTATATTGGTCGTTATGACATGCTCGGTCCACTAAAGGAAGGTGGAGTTTTCTTATTAAACTCTCAAATTCCTACAGACGAAGTGTTTACTCACCTCACAAAAAGCGAACAACAACAAATAATTGATAAGAAAATCAAATTCTACAACATTGATGCACTTAAAATTGCAGAAAAAGTAGGACTTGGAACTCGTATTAACGCTGTTATGCAGGCTGTCTTCTTCAAGATTTCAGGAATTTTCCCTGAAGTTGAAGCTATTGCTTTGATTAAAAATGCAATTAAAAAGACATTCGGTAAAAAAGGTGAAGATATTGTTAAGATGAACTGGGATGCTGTTGATGGTGCTTCTGCTGCTCTTGAAGAAGTAAAAATCCCTTCCTCTGTGAAAGATGCCTATGTTCCTAAAAAATTAATCTCAGAAGATGCTTCTGCATTTGCAAGAGAAATTATTGAACCAATTATGCACCTTAAAGGGAATAATATCCCTGTTTCAAAGATGAGTTTTGATGGAACACTTCCTACAAATACTGCTAAATTAGAGAAACGTGGTGTCGCTCCAGCTATTCCTCATTGGAACAGTGAAACATGTATACAATGTAACCAATGTGTACAATCATGTCCTCACGCTGCTATTAGAGCAAAACAAATTGATCCTGCAGAATTAGAAAATGCTCCAGAAGGATTTGTAACATTAAAATCTAATACAAAAAATGATAGAAATCTTAGATTTAAAATTCAAATTTATACAGAGGATTGCCAAGGATGTGGCGTTTGTATTGAAACCTGTCCTACAAAGGTAAAATCACTTGCATTTAGTCCAATTAACGTTGAGCGTGAAAGTGGTGAAAGAGAATTTGCAGAGTTCTTTGATTCTGTTGCTGATGATGTAATTGATGGAATTGGCCTCAATACAGTAAAAGGTATGCAGTTCAAGAAACCTTTATTTGAGTTCTCTGGTGCATGTGCTGGTTGTGGTGAAACTCCTTATATAAAATTAGTTTCTCAAATTTGTGGAGAAAGAATGGTTGCCGCTAACGCAACAGGATGTTCATCTATCTATGGTGGAACGTTCCCAACAACTCCATATGCACAACGAAGAGATGGTCGTGGACCAGCTTGGGGTAACTCACTGTTCGAAGATAATGCTGAATATGGTCTTGGAATGAGACTTGCAGTAGATTCTAACCGAAGATTACTCAAGAGCACAGTCGATAAATTGTTAACACTTGGAACTACTGAAGCTCTCACTTCTTCCTTGAAGAAGAATGCAGACCTTTGGAGTGATAGAACTGAAGCAGGGATTGATGCTCAAAAAGCAACTCAAACCCTCCTTGATGAAGCATACAATAAAGCATCAAATGAAGAAGCTAAAGTTGCACTCAAGAAATTGATTGAACTAAAAGACTACTTCACTGATAAAGACGTATGGATTATTGGTGGTGATGGTTGGGCTTATGATATTGGCTTTGGTGGTGTAGACCACGTTATCGCATCAGGAAAGAATGTAAACATTCTTGTTCTTGATACTGAAGTCTATTCAAATACTGGTGGACAAGCTTCTAAAGCTACTCCTATTGGAGCTGTTGCAAAGTTTGCTAATGCTGGTAAACAAATTGGTAAGAAGAACATGGGATTCATGATGATGAGTTATGGTCACGCATATGTTGCTTCAATTTCAATGGGTGCAAATAGACTCCATACTCAAAAAGCGTTACAAGAAGCTGTAGAGTATGATGGACCTTCAATTGTATTCTGTTATTCTCCATGTATTAACCATGGTATTAACATGATGAAGAGCCAAGTAGAAGAAAAGAGAGCAGTTGATGTTGGGTACTGGCCTTTATTTAGATACAATCCAGTGTTAGAAGAAGGAAAGAGATTTAGTTGGGACGCAAAAGCTCAAGATGGAGACTTCCAAGAATTCATTAAGAGTGAACGTCGTTACTCTTCTCTCTATAAAACTAATCCTGAAAACGCTGATTCTCTATTTGCAAAAGCAGAAGAGGATGCAAAACGAAGAATGAAATTCTATAAAGATGTTGGACAGATAATGTAATCGCATCTGCAATAATAAAACCGTCTAGTAACATAGACGGTTTTTTATTGCATAAAGAAATTCATTAATAATTATGGTGTCTCTTCTTTCATCCATCGTTCATATAAAAGGGCTGATGATCGATTCATTTCTTTCATGAAATCACTCGTGTGTTTTCTGAAATAGTAGTAATCACTAATGTTTCCTGTATTATCAAAAGGGAGAGCATTCTTTTCTCTTAGACGCTCTTCTTGTTTCCCATAGGTATAATGTAGGCGCTCTAAAGTATAATCTTCATATCTATTTTCCATAAAGACACTATCCACAGGAGGTCGAATAGCAGGATACGCTAGATCCGAAGTGCTTTTGGGATACCCAAAAATTACTAATGTAGCGATAGTGGCATATTTAGGGAGAGAAAACAATTCTATGATATCTTCATGATTTTCTAAGATGTCACCAATATAGCAAGAACCTATACCAAAGGACTGGGCAGCGATAACTGCATTTTGTGCTGCAATGAGGGCATCATCCTGAGCAAGAAATAAGTCCCCAGCACCAGGGTTTCTTTCTTCTATTCCTGATTTTTTACCTAGTTCAACAGAACCGGCAAGATGATACAAATTTTCCCATTTTTGTACATCAGCAACAAAAAGCCAGACCATTTGAGCTTTAGCAATCATTGGTTGATTATCACAAAGGGTAGCAAGCTTCTCTTTGGTCTTTTGGTCTGTGACATCTATGATACTATAGAATACTTGATTTCCTGCTGTAGGGGCTCGTAATGTTGCCTCTTGTATTCGTAATTTAGTCTCCGCATCAACCTGTTGTTCACTAAAAGATCGTGTTGACCTTCTTTTCATTAATAGATCAATTGTTGAGTTCTCCATATCATCCTCCTAAAACTATCCTACTGTACTCTAATAGGTTGTTGTTGTAGTATATTGGCTGAAGGTGAAAATGAAAAGTGTTAGCGTATATTCTTACAGGTGGGTTGTCCTCTCTGCCCTAATGGTTGTTATTATGGCTTCTGAAATGCAGTGGCTCGTATTTGCTCCAGTGTCGAGAGCGGCATCTGAATTCTACAGAGATCAAATCAATCCCCAAAGTATGCTCTCTCCTGATATCCTGACTCTCATTCACCTTGTTTCTTATCTTATATTTAGTATTCCAGCATCCTTTCTCATCAATAAAATTGGGCTAAAATGGTCTCTAAGAAGTGCCGCAATATCTATAGCTGTGTTTAGTCTTATGAAAGGGTTTGGAGCTCAATATTTTAATGTAGTTGTAATTTCGCAGATTGGGTTATCACTAGGGCATGTTATTGTTCTCACTAGTGTTACTTCTGTGACTAATAGATGGTTCCCTTTTAAAGAAAGAGGATTTGCAACAGGATTAGTCTCTTTTGCCCAATATCTAGGGCTTCTTCTAATTATGATCATTGCGCCAAGAGTCGTTGGAACTAATCCTTCTTTGTATGAGTATGGAAGTGGTCTTCCGTCTCTATTGATGGTCCTTGGGATTATCACAAGTATAAGTGCTGTGGCGGTAATTTTCTTGTTTAAAGAAAAACCTCCAACTCCTTCTTCTTTAGAAACGGTAGAAATTAAGAGTTTCTTTGAATCGTTTGTGTTGTTATTGCATAAGAAACATATGGCTGGATTTATGATTATCTTTGGTCTTTCTTGGGGCCTTTTTAATGTATTCATTGCTAAGATAGATACTATTACAGCTTTTGTGAAAATTGAAAACTCCAATGGAATCCTTGG
>CAYZUR010000107.1:0-6396 GCA_964481535.1 uncultured Spirochaetaceae bacterium
CACTTAATTACTATTAATCATATCAAAGATGCTTCTAGACTCACATTTGAGCATATAGATCTATCTATTCATCCATTTATTATTGATGAGCAAGATATTATTCGTTATGCAGAATCAGCCTTTTGGGGATATACGTTACCTAAGGAGTGGATATGAACCGAAGTGAACATTTACAAGAATTTAGAAATCATATAATCACCCTCATCTTTGAGGGAAAAGAGTATAAAGTAGTACAAGGGTCTACAGTAGAAGACTTCCTTTCTCATCATCTAGCGATAGTGAATAATACGAGTAGGTATGAAGAAAATCCTATCATTGCAATACAACTAAATAATGAAGTGATGAGTTTTGGAGATCACCTCGTCGTAGATGGAGAAGTTATATTGGTGAGAATGTTTAGTTCCATTGGAAAGAGGATGTATCGTCATACACTAAGCTTCCTCCTCACCTATGCATCTCAAAAACTCTTTCCATCCCGGCGTCTCATAATAGGACATGCATTAGGAGATGGGCTCTATTTTACCTATGATGGGATATTTACACTCCCTGAAAAAGACGTAATTGAACTTAAAAATATGCTCACATCTATTATCCAGGAAATGAGTGATATTAGGCTCTATCTTGTCTCATACCATCAAGCACTTGAGTACTTTGATAAAATGGAATTTGTTGCAACAAAAAAATTACTTTCCTACCGCAATGATCCATACCTCTCGCTCTATGCATGTAATGATTTTATCGATATCTCCTATGAACCGCTTTTACCTTCTTCTCACCTTTGCCCTATCTGGGAACTTCTTGGGTATGGAGACAGAGGGATGTTACTTCGTTATCCCCTCTCTTCTAATTATCTCAATATTGCCCCCTTTAGAGATAATCCTCTCCTTTTTTCAATATTTAAAGAATCTAAAGAATGGGGGAATATTTTAAAGGTAGATTGTTTAGGCGCGATGAATGATATCTGCGGCTCTCGTCATATAAAGACATTTATTCGGATGAATGAAGATCTTCAACACCGAAAAATAGCTTCAATAGCAGATCAAATAGCAGAGAGAGAAAAAGTAAAAGTTGTCTTTATTGCAGGCCCTTCCTCTTCTGGTAAAACAACCTTTACAACTCGTCTTTCTTTACAGCTGAGAATGTTGGGGTATCATCCAATCCCTATTTCATTAGATAATTATTATAAGACAAAAGATAACGCTCCAGTGGATGAAGATGGCAAGCCAGATTTAGAAGCACTAGAGGCTCTCGACCTTGAATTATTTAAAGAGAATATGGATGCATTATATCGAGGGGAAAAAGTGGTAATTCCTCGGTTTGAATTTACAGGCAATGGGAAGAGATATTTTGATACTCACCCAATCTCTCTTAAAGGGAACACCATCCTACTCCTCGAAGGAATACATGGTCTTAACCCTTCCTTAATTCCTGAAATCGATTTATCTACTACATTTAAAATTTATATTTCAGCACTTACTCAATTGAATTTAGATGATCATAACAGAATAAGCACTACTGATAATAGAATTTTACGAAGAATAGTAAGGGATCATAGAACGAGAGGAACCTCTGCCCAAATGACCCTAGAGATGTGGCCTTCTGTTGAAAGAGGGGAGAGTAGACATATTTATCCATATCAAAATGAGGCAGATGTGATGATCAATTCAGCCCTTGAATATGAATTAGCTGTTCTTAAACCATACGCCGAGCCATTATTGAAAACAGTAAAGAGCGAAGCGTCTTTAGCATATCCAACAGCTCGACGTTTATTAGACTTCCTCGAAAATGTCTATCCTATACCAGCTATTCTGGTCCCATCAGAATCGTTATTGAGAGAATTTGTGGGAGGGAGTGAGTTTTACTCTACCTAAATGTTTTAGACATTATAGATGTGCTTATATTCCTCAAAGAGTGTGTAAACTTTATAACGACATTTTCCACATACGGTACCAAATTGAGTAATGTCTCTTAGTTCATCTATGGTTGTTGCTTCTTTAGTTTTCACAAGCTCTTCAATTCTTTGATCAGTAATTCCTTTACATTCACAGATGATTTTAGCAACACTCTTTTTAAATGGATTATCTCTGTTCTGCTTTTCAAGAAAGTCATCTATTGCAGCACGTAATGCTTTGTCACCTAGTACTGAGCAGTGAAATTTATGTTGTGGAAGGCCACCTAACTTTTCTGTAATCATCTCAGGACTGAGGTGATACGCTTCATCTAGTGTCATTCCAATTGCAATTTCACTCATCATAGATGTAGAAGCAATTGCACTTGCACATCCATATGTTTGCCATTTAAGAGTAACAATTATATCATCGACCACACTTATTCCCACTTTCATTTGATCCCCACAAGCCATTGATCCGACAAGTCCTTCCCCATCTGGTTCGTAGGATTCATCTTCCCAAATATTTTTAGGATTCATAAAGTGTTCTTTTACTATATCTGTATATACCCAAGGTTGTAATTTACTCATCGTGTTGACATCCCCCTAAGCCTTTTAACAATAGGCCCAACTTTTTCAATAACATAGTCAATATCTTGTTCTGTAGTATATCGACCTAAGCTAAAACGAATTGACCCATGTGCGAGTTCAATATCTAGACCTGATGCAAGGAGAACATAGGATGGTTCAAGTGAGCCCGTTGCACATGCACTCCCTGTTGAAACAGCAATTCCTTCAAAATCAAGCATCAATAGAATTGATTCTCCTTCAGCTTGAGGAAAGGAAATATTAAGAGTTCCAGGAAGGCAAAGAGTTGGATGACCATTTACAACAGCACTTGGTATGGTCTCTTGTAATCCTTCTCGTAATTTTTCTCTTAGCTTCCACTCTCTCTTCAATTCTGAGGGGTCTTCTTCACCCACCAAGCGAGCAGCTTCTCCCATACCTATAATACTCATAGTATTGTATGTTCCAGCTCTCTTGCCATCTTCTTGGTGTCCCCCTTTTACAAAGGTTTCAAAAGGTGCCCCTTTTTTAATGTATAAGGCTCCGACTCCCTTAGGTCCATAAAATTTATGCCCTGAGATACTTAAATAATCGACACCCCAATCTGTTGCATCAACAGCCATTTTTCCAATTGCTTGTACTGCATCTGTGTGAATAAGAGCACCAAAAGCATGAGATATCTGGCTTAACTCTTTTATAGGTTGTATTGTACCTGTTTCATTATTAGCACTCATGATAGAGACAAGGATGACATCATCATCCATCATCTTCTCTAATGATTGGGGAAGGACTACACCAAATGCGTCTACAGGAACATATTCTATTTTATATCCTTTTAGTAGTAAATCTTTACATGTTTCAATAATTGCTGGGTGTTCAATTGTACTTACAATAATTCTGTTTTTCTTAGATCCTTTATCAATTAAGGAAGTAGCTGTATAGAGTACATTGTTGTCCGACTCTGACCCTCCACTAGTGAAAATTATATCATCACTATCAACATTGAGGATTTTACCAACCTGTTCTCTTGCATTTTCTATAGCAACCATAGATTCCCTGCCAGATGAGTGCATGCTAGATGCATTTCCATAAAGTGGTAAAGCATTAATCATTTCATTCATCACCTCAGGGGCAATTTGCGTTGTTGCATTATTATCTAAATAGACTGTTTTCATTCTTTTTCTCTCTTCTCATTAAACATACGAGTCAAATCTTTTTGGGTCAAGCAACCCACTTCGTAAGAATCTTTTCTATACTGGAGAGAAAGAGGTATCATCATCGTCACCACTTAATGCACTACGAGCAAAGTGGATGGTTCGATGAGGGGCAAAACGAAGATGTTTTGCACGTGCTTTTTCAACATAAGCACAGGTATCAGGAAGATAGGAAGCAAACATTGCTTTAAAGCGAGTAACTCTTTTACAACGTTGCTCAATTTCTAACCTATTGAGATATATAGTACATTGATGTGTTTTTGGATCATAATATTGGCAATACGAGTCCATGTCATATACAACGCTATTACCTACTATCACTTTTTCATGACAGCAGAGGCCACATTGTTTACATGTATTTTGCCAAGATAGGCTCTCTTTCCTCATCGTATTCTTATATTTCCTTATCGAGAAGCTTATTTAGTGTAACGACAGTGGTTTGATCAAGGGAAGGATAGACTAATATAGGGGAGACACTGATAAATCCTTGATTAAGAAGTGAGAAATCAGATCCATCCATATCGAATCTTAAGGAGGGAGCTCCCTGTGTATTCAATGTGTAGAGAATTTCTTCCCCAATAGTTACCTTAGAATCCCCATAAGCGAGCCCTACTTGTGTTTGTTTTGCATCAAAACTCGTATTTACAGGTCCAGCAGTTCTCTCTACAAGGTCTAAATATTCAAGAGGCCCAATATGTCCAACTCTCCATCCACCATTAGCATTAGGCGGAATATTGATATTTAAAAGGACATCCCCAGTACAAAGAGGGAGAAATTCTTCAAGATGTTCATGAATAAATAGGGCACCTAGTTCAAAAGGAAATTCACCTGTAGCACTATCTGCTCTCGCTGAAATAGCAATAGAAGGATATCCTCTTAAAGCACCTTCACTAGCAGCACCAACAGTGCCTGAGTAAAGGATGTCAGTAGAAGCATTATACCCATGATTAATTCCACTGATGATAACATCTGGAATCACAGGAATAGCGTTGCCACCTAGTCCATAAAGGATACAATCACTAGGAGTACCGCTACAATGGTAATGGCGCTCTCCATATCTGTGAATTTTTACTTTCCCTTTTAGTGTCATTGCATGAGATTGTGCACTTTGCTGGTCACTAGGGGCACAGACCCATACTTCATGCCCTTTTTTAGAAAGAACCTCTTCGAGGACCTGTATTCCCTTTGCATCGTACCCATCATCATTAGTTAATAATATTATCATAGACTATTTTTGTTCTATTTTTAGTTCACCAGAAGGAATAAACTCCTTAATAACAGGTTTGAAACCAAAAATATGTTCGTATTCCTCCATTCGAGAAGTGTAGGTAGAAATGGATTCTTTATCAATTAAGATAATTATTGTACCACTCGCACCCCCACCAATCATTGCAGACCCATAACTTTTTGAGGTCTCTCCGGATCGCTTAGTAAGCCAATCTATCTCTGGGCAGCTTATTTCAAACACATCCCTTAACCCCAGCTGAATCCTTGTTAGCAATCTACCATACAGCACCATATCGTTTTGTTCAAGAAGTGCTATAGCCTCTTTTGTTATTCTCGATTCACTTAGAACATAACTAATTAATCTCTTATCGTCTTCAGTTATTCCACTATGAACTTCTTTTACTTCATCTTCCATTATATCCCGTATGATACGGGTGGGCATATATGGTGTGAATCGCTCAAAGGCCTCTTTACACTCTTCTCTTCGTAAAGCTATTTCTTCTTTAAATGCAAGGGGGGCAATATTACTTTCAATTGTAAGAAAGACAATTGAGCTTGTTGTATCAACTGGGATATAGTAGTGGCTCATTTGTAATACATCAAAATAGAGGTAGTAGTTATTTTTCACTAATAACATAGCTAAAAAGCGAGTTAATCGAGTTGGCTCTGACACAAATTGAGAAAGAGCTGTGTACGCAATTGCTGCACACTCCTCTCTATCGAGTTCAAAGTTATTTAATTCATTAAACCCGAGAGCAACATTAAGGGCAATTGCAGCTTTAAGAGTTTGGGTATCTTCACTAAGAAGTTCCCCATGTAAGGTAATGTTGCATCCACTAGGATGATATCCCCTTGTATTGAATGCTGCAACAACTCCTTTTATATAATTAGCCCATCTATCTTCTTTACGATATTTTATATTTAAAAGATTTAGTCTTTTTCTCTCTCCATGAGTAGCTAAATAGATTCTGACAGTTTGATCTTTTCTTAGTGAGAATGTGCTATCTAGTGTTTTTCCCGATCCTGCATACAATGTATGACCTGAGCAGAAATCTGCATATTCCCCCAATATCGTATAAACGCCGGGTACTGAGATGGCTAAAATTGGTTGTTCGTCAAATTCCTTGACATGTAATAAATCTATCTGGCTCATATATTCCTTGTTACTCATAGTTTATGTGAACAAGAGGATGTTTGCAATAAAAAACCGCTCCATTTTCTGAAGCGGTTACAAACACAAAATTTTTGTCTATAGAATTTCTTATTTATCAGAAATACCATATTTTCTTTTGAATCTTTCAACACGCCCAGTAGTATCTACAAGCTTTTGAGTTCCAGTAAAAAATGGGTGACATGCGCCACAGATTTCAATGTCTAGATTCTTTACTGTCGATTTTGTTTCAAAAGTATTACCACAAGCGCAGGTTACCTTTGTTAATTCATACTTGGGATGGATTCCCTCTTTCATATTATGCCTCCACATCTATACTGCAATTTTCT